>CAZRQY010000011.1:0-10486 GCA_964602495.1 uncultured Candidatus Saccharibacteria bacterium | reverse complement strand
TGTCTTAATTTTTCCCGGATCGATGTCACGGCGTCTCATTAAAAAATGCCTAACAAGAATTGCAAATTCCTCAACAATTTTTACTCGATATTTGGCCAAAGCATAAGTCGATTCCTGAACAACTCCCCCGATTGAATTATGGATGGCAAATTGACCGTAATCAATATTCCCCTCATGCAATTGGCGCATTACTCTTTCAGAGGTATAAAGATACTTAATTTCGTAATTTTTAATTTGGTGACGAGCAACATAATCAAGCAAGGCTTCTTCGTTGAAACTACCAACTCCCCCTTGAATCCCAAAAATAATTTTCTCCGGATTTATCCTCTTAGACAAAAATTTATTATAGAGATGGTCATAAACTTCTCCTAAGGATAGGCGCATCTTTTTAGTATAAGGATTATAATTTTGAAGATTGAGAAATAATTCCCAAGTATCATTACAAGTTTGACGAACTACTTCATGTAATTTTTTTGCGCCCAAGGTGTCAATCTTACTTTCTTTAAAATCCATGCCGTTCAATAGACGACCAACAAAATGCGTTAGCCCCTGAGAAGAAGCGACCAGACGATCATGCTCTTTAGCTGACATTTCAATAACTTCGAGACCCTTGGCAGCAAAATACTTTTTCCAATCGGTATATTCTTTGGCAGTGGCATTAAAGCGGTCCATTACTAACTGTAGGCCGACAAAACCACCTTTGCTTGAATCAGGTCCAAACATCGGGTGAGTTAAAATGGCTCGCGCCTTTGTACCTTTTAGATATTTTTTAAAAACTTTGGCCGGGTGAAGCTTGACCGACAAAACGTCAATTAATAATTGATCTTTAAAATAAGAGTGGTGTTCGGCCATTACTGCCTCAAAGGCCGAGATTGGTACGGCATAAAAAATAACTGGGCAATTATAAACTTCAGCTAAATTCTTTACTGACTGGCGAGATTTAGGATCATAGATGGTGATCGTGAAATCATCTTTGAATAAGCGATAAAGAGTTTGGCCAAAACGGCCAAAACCAATAATTGCTATCCGCGATTTATTTTTTTTATTAGAAGTAATCATTAATGTCGTCGATATTGATACAACAACTGGCTCGGACATAGCGCTCGCCATTTTTACCGTAAGCCGTACCCGGAACTAAAGAAATTTGCTTTTCTTCAAGTAAGCGATTGCAAAATTCTTCCACACTCGTCTCCTCCTCCGGGATCTTGGCCCAGAGATAAAGCGATCCTTTGGGTAGAGAAAAGCTTAAGCCTAGTTCTTTCAATTTTTCAGCAATAATATTACGTCGTTCTTCATAACTACCCGTCATCTGTTGTCGCCAATCTTCATTATAATTATCCAGGGCGTAAGACCCCAGTCTCTGGAGCGGTCGCGACATACCGGAATCTAATTGTGATTTAACTTTGGCAATAGCCCTAACCAACTCTTCGTTACCGGCGACCCAACCCATCCGAAAACCGGCGAAAGAACACATTTTGGAGAATGAACCAATTTCGACAGCCAACTCCTTGGCACCGGGAACTTGAAGAATACTTGGGGCGACAAAACCATCATAGGTAATTTCGGCGTAGGCATTGTCGTAAAGGAGCCAAATTCCCTTTTCTTTAGCCAAATCAACAAGAGGCGTTAATTCTTCAAGCGTCGCCACCTGCCCCGTAGGATTAGAGGGAAAATTGACCCACATTGCCTTAGTCTTAGGAGAAATTTTTTGCTTTAATTGTTCAAGGTTAATTTTAAAATCCTGTTCGGGCAATAAATCATAGCTCACTGGATTAGCTCCAACCATTAGAGCTGGGCCGACGAAGCCCGGATAGCCTGGATCAGGTACTAAAATCTCATCTCCCTCATCAAGTAAGGCCAAGGACAAAGCACTAAGGCCGTCTTTGCCTCCTAAGAGTGGATAATACTCACCATTCTCTAAGCCAACCCCAAAGCGCCGATCATACCAACCAGATAACGAGGTCTCAAATTCTCTAGTCGCGCCATAACCAGGATAGCTGGCGGCCTTGGCTTCAGCCACAAATTCTTGATATTTAGCTAAATTGGCTGGCGCCGGTGGATAATCAGGATTGCCAGGACCAAAATTTAGAACCTTACGACCAAGACGTTGTTCAACCTCGGCTACTTTTTTAGCTAATTGAGCAAAAATATATTCATTAAAACGATCTAATCGTTTAGACATTTGATGTTCACCATTAATTGATGCCGATTCGTTAGACATGTTCTTCGATGTTTAAAGCTTGGGCATGAATAAGCTCCCAAACTTTTTTAATAAAATCTTCATCAACTCCAAGCTCTTGAGCCCAAGAAGTCCGTCTCTCTAAAACTGCTCGCCAACGACTTTCATCAAGAGGAGGTAATTTTTTCCCTTTTTTCAGTTGGCCAATCTTTTCAACAACGACTAAGCGTTCTTTTAATATCTCAATCAGCGAACGATCGAGCCGATCAATTTCTTGCCGTAAATTATCTAGGTTTGATGTTGGTTCAAATGGCATTGATTCAAATATAACGAAATTTAGATATTTAGTAAAATTTTCTCCAGACCAAATTCAAATTCATCGGTACCAAGAAAAGTGGCGTGATAGAGATCAAGAAAACTTGTCGAGAGATTTTTAAGTTCTTCATTAGAAAAAGTTTTAGCGGCCGCCTTGGCTTTGGTCAGCGGATAGGGCTTCATTTTTAATTTGCTGGCATCTTTGGTATTTTTGACTAGTAAGAGATTATTAACTGACCAAATCAATTTCCACAAAACTTCTTCGGCGCTAATGCCCGTCATAAGGGCTTCTTGATAAAGCATCCAGGCGCGATTTTTATGGCGAGTGGTAAAAGCGTCAGTGATCGAGAAAATATTAAATCCTCGACCAGTCATAATTTCTCGTTTATAAAATTCTTGATCTTTGGTCGCCAATTTTTTAATCTCGGCCAAAGTTTTTGGATCAGCGTTGTTTTCCAATAAAATAAAAATATTGCCTGATCTGGCCATAAATTCAAGCCAAACTCTTGCCTGTTCCTCTCTTTCTTTATTTTCACTAGCACTTGAAAATAAATTATCACAACCGATAATAAATTTTTGATAAAACAAACCTTGTCCTTTGGTTAATTCCTCAAGTCTTTCAACCTTAAAATTTTCACTAGCAAGTTTAAATAAACTGGCCTCGGGATTTTTGGCCAAGAGTGAATCCGCCAACGTATTATATTTGGTACGACTCCTTATTTCATCATTGCCATGAATTAAAATAATCATAAAATAGTATGTGGAAATTAGTATGTAGTATGTCGGATAATAAATTAAATCTTAAGAACAATGCCAATTGGCGCGTGATCAGAGCCAAGGACCGTGTCATCAATAAAAGCGTCTTTAATATTTTTCTTTAGTTTCTCACTTATCAAAAAATAATCAATCCGCCAGCCAATATTTCGCGCCCGGACGTGCCTTCGATAACTCCACCATGAATATTGAACCTTGTCGCCATTAATTAAACGATAAGTATCAATCAAACCATGCTTCAAAAATTTGTCGGCCCAAGCTCGTTCTTCTTTGGTAAAACCAGCATTGCCCTCATTTTCTTTAGGATTAGCTAGATCAATTGCCTCGCGCGCGACATTAAAATCACCGCCGGCGACCACTGGCTTGGTCTGTTCTAGCTTTTTAACATACCCCAACCAGACCTGGTTAAATTTTTCTTTAAAACCAAGTCGTGATAATTCGTGATTAGCATTAGGAAAATAGGTGTTGACCAAATAAAATTTCTCAAACTCTAAAGTTAAAACTCTTCCTTCGTCGTCCCACTCGCCACGATCAACAGAGATTGGTTCTATTTTTGTCAAAACCGCCGTTCCACTATACCCTGGCCGTTCAGCTGGATGCCAATATTCATTATAACCGGCAAAATCGAATTGTTCTTTTGCTCGCGCTTCATCGTTAATTTTTATTTCCTGCAAACAAACAATATCGGGTTTCTCCTCCTTCAACCACTCGGCAAAGCCATTCTTCACCGCAGCCCGAATGCCATTGACGTTCCAAGAATAAATTTTAAGTTTCTCAATCATTACTTATATTTCTCTAAAATTTTAAAATCCCTTTTGAGAGTCTCGAGCAAGCTTCGGTCATAAATGACAGCCGCGGGGTGATAAAGCGGGATAATAGACACCTTACCATAATCAGTCTCGGCCATAAATTCTTGACCATGCAATTCAGAAATAGGGCGTAAGACATCGATTAAACCGAATTTTTCCATAATATATTTCATCGAGTATCTCCCCAAAGTCGCGATTACTTTAGGCTGAATGATAGCAATTTGCCGATCGAGAAACGACCCATAGATGACAATTTCTTCAGGTAAGGGATCGCGATTAAAAGGCGGACGATCTTTTAAGATATTGCCAACATAAACTTCAGCTCGATTTACTCCAACTCCAACTAAAAGTTCGTCAAGAATTTTACCGGCCGACCCACAGAAGGGTCGGCCGGTTTTGGCCTCGTTTTTGCCGGGGGCTTCACCAATAAACATAATTTTGGCCTCATGGTTACCCTCCCCGATTACTGGATAATATTTATTCTCGGTCCGGTAAGAATATAGGGGTGAATTGGTTAAAGCTAAAACCTCATCTCTGATTTGTTTAAGCGCTAAATCCCGATTACTTAAAGTTTTGGTCATTCGCCTCTTTTACTACCTTATCCCTTCCGAGCTTTTTTGCTAAATCATGTTGAATATAATTTCGCTCAATCATCCAAAAAATTGTAAAAATTATTAGTGACAAACCGACGGCAAACAAAGCGAGAGTATAGAGACCAAAACCACAGGCCATACCAACTCCAGCCGAAACCCAGAGGCCGGCGGCGGTTGTAATGCCAGTTAAGCGTGTTCCACGTAAAATAACCAAGCCTGCCCCGATAAAACCAATACCAGTAATAATCTGAGAGGCCAAACGAAGTGGATCATAACTGGCCCCCATTGTTGACTGGGCAATAACTAGCCGAGAAATATCAACAAAAAGTGCTGAACCGAGACTAACTAAAGCAAAGGTTCGCATACCAGCCATTTTTCCAGCCAGATTACGCTCAATCCCTAAAATAGCACCAAATAAAACGGCCAATAATAAGCCAATGAAAATGTCTGGATAATTAATAAGTTCCATATCCTTGAATTATAACCTTCTTTATTTAAATAACAAACACCGCCCCCGATCGGGGGCGGTGTTTGTATATCAGATCTTAAGTTTATTCAGCGACCGGGGTTTCCAGGTCAGCATCGGGAGCATCTAAATCATCAACTGGGACAAGTTCATCAACCGGCATAACTTCATCAACCGGAATTGTTTCGGTTGTAATGGTTCCCTCGTCAGGAACGACCGGAGCTGGACTCTGCATTTTGAACCATACCACACCAACAATAATGAGGATGATGATAATGGCAACAATAACGTAATTTTTCATTTGGAAAATTCAAAAAAGGTTAATAACCGACCTTTATTTTGGGTTTGCAATTAATCTTGCAAATTCATCATAACGGTTAAAGTCAAATAAATCAAGCTCTGCCAAATGTGGATAAAAAGAGAGCAAAAAAGCCTTATTTTTCGAGCTCACCCCAGTGTGGCCCAACCGCCGAGGAGACTTCGATCGGAACTGGCATTTTAACCACTTGTTCCATCGCTTGCTTAATAATCGGCCGAGCACGATCAACAAATCCCGTCTTAATTTCATAAATAAGCTCGTCGTGGATTTGAAGCAGGAGAAAAACCTCATTAGCTAAACCGGCTTCTTTAATATCCTTATCCGCACGAATCATCGCCAATTTAATAATATCCGCTGCCGTTCCTTGGAGCGGTGCATTCATCGCCATTCGTTCAGCCCCAGCTTTAATTTGGGGTAAAGGTGAGCGAAGAGCTGGCAAATAACGGCGCCGACCAAAAAGAGTTTCAGTATAGCCACGCTGACGCGCTTCGGTAATTACTAAGTCAAAATATTTTTTAATCGTCGGGAAAGAGGCAAAATAATTATCTTGAAATTTTTTCGCTTCATCACGAGTCGTGTTTAGGTTGACTCGTAAAGCGTTAATCCCCATCCCATAAATAATACCGAAGTTAATTACCTTGGCGCGCCGTCTCATTTCCTTAGTCACCTCTTTTTCTTTAACACCAAACACTTTTGACGCGACTGAAGAGTGAATATCCTTGCCGGCTTTAAAAATTTTGACCAAATCAGGGTCAATTGACAAGGCAGCAAGAACCCGCAACTCGATTTGCGAATAATCAAAAGCTGCGAGGACATAGCCCGGACGAGCTATAAAAGCGTTTCGGATAACCACCCCTTGTTCATCGCGGGTGGGAATATTTTGGACATTAGGGTTGGTTGAGGACATCCGGCCAGTCGTGGTGCCGGCTTGATTAAGCGTTGGGTGCAAAATATCTTCTTGATCTAATAGGTTTGGCAGGCTGTCGATATAAGTTGAGAGTAATTTTTGCAATTCGCGGTAGGCTAAAATTTCGACGATAATCGGATGAACATCTTTTAACTTAACCAATTCTGATTCGCGCGTCGATTGGCTCCCGCCAGCCGTCTTTTTTAAACCCTTAATCGATAAATTTAATTGGGTAAATAAAATCTCGCCTAATTGTTTGGGTGAATTGATGTTAAACTCGCTTTCGGCTAATTTATAAATCTTTTTTTCTAATTCAGCCAGCTTGACATGATAATCTTTTGATAACTCTTTTAGTAATTTCTTATCAATTTTTATGCCTCGAGACTGCGCTTGGTCGAGAATTGGGATGAGCGGGAGCTCGATCTCGCGATAAACTTTTTCTAACCCCGATTTTTTCAAATCGGCCAGAATTTTTTCGGCCGGATAATTGGCAATATCTTCGGCATTAGGGCTAGTTAAATCAGATTTAATCAGCCAAAGGGCAATCGCTAATTCTCTAAGTTCTTTTTCGTCTTTTATTAAAGGTTCAACCTTGGGTAAATCAGAAGTTGAATCTTGGTCAGTAACCAATTTTTTTACTCGTCCGATCAGTGTTCGAAATTCCAATTTGTTAAACAATTTCTCAACCTCGTTAGTTTTAAAAGTTTCGGTCCAAGTTTTAGTTGGTAATTTAAAATCAACTTTGACATCAAGACGAATAGTTGCCAACGTTTTAGAAAATAACGCTTCTTCCTCGCTCTCTTTTAATTTTTCAATAATTCGCGGTTTAATCCCCTTAGCCAATAAGTCCTGTTCATTTTTCTTAATCTTTTTATAAATATCTTCAATTGAGCCCAATTCTTGAATTAGGGTTGTCGCTGTTTTTTCACCAATACCTTCCACGCCAATAATATTGTCGGAGGGATCACCGCGCAAACCCTTATAATCAGTTAAAAATTCCGGCCCAAAACCGTAGCGCTCGCGGACAGCTTCTTCATCATAGATAATCGTGTCATTTAGGCCTTTTTTAAGAGTAAAAACCACCACTCGATCATTTTCGACTAATTGCAAAGTATCCATATCGCCCGAGGCAATAATAATCTGAGTATTTTGGCTTTTGGCCAATTTTTTAACCAGGGTTCCAATAATATCATCAGCCTCGAAACCCGGCTGATCATAAATAGGGATCTGAAAGGCAGTAAAAATATCGCGCGAACGAATAAGTTGCGAAATTAATTCTGGCTCGGCCTTGGGTCGGCCAGATTTATAACCTTCGTAAACCTGCTTGCGAAAAGTTGGTTCGGCCCGGTCATAACAAGCAAATAAATAATCTGGCTTAAGGTCAGTAATAATTCGCATTAGCATTGAAGCTAGACCATAGAGCCCGCCAGTTGGCTCGCCCTGGCTTGACGAAAAGTCCGGCAAGGCGTGATAGGCCCGATGCAAGATCGCATGAGCGTCAATTAGAACAATTTTGGTCTGATAAACCTTTTTAGCCATCCCTTCAAGTATAACGCACTATTAAAAACAGAGAAATTAAACGATTTAGGGTAAAATTATCTCTCTGGTGTTTTCATCAATAAATTTAAAATTGATTTTGGACTCATCGCCGGTAAAAAGACCCACCTTGCCGTCAGGTAGATCAGCCACTCGCTCTGGCCATTCTAAGACAATCAAATTATTGGGGTCAGCCATAAGCTCACGCCAGCCAAGATTTAATAGCTCTTGGCCAGAATTTAAGCGATAGGCATCAAGATGAATAAGATTTTTAAAAACAGAGTGCTTAGTTCTGTATTTTTTCATCAAAACAAAAGTTGGGCTGGTCAAGTGACTTTTTATCCCCAATTCTTGGGCTAAAGCTTGAGTGAAAGTCGTTTTACCAGAACCCAAATCGCCTTCTAGTAATAAAATCATGGCTGTCTGACTGGTTTTATTGCCTTTTTTATCCAAAATTTTCGCCAAAACGTTCTTAGCGACTTTTTTTGTCTCAATTAAACTCTTAGAAATGGTTTTCATACTGATACTGATCCTATATAGACTAAATACTAGCAAACAAAAAGAAAAGACGCGATTTATCCACTCCAACCGATTGCCTTAATACTCTCCCATGCTAGTAATGGGCTAAGAAAAGGGGTAAAATAATAAAAATGAGTGACGAACAAAACGATATTAAAACAAGCGAACGTCAAATTGACGAATTACGCGCCAAGGAGGCGGAAGAACTAGCTCAGGTCTTGGCTGATCATCATAAACTCCCCTATCTTGATCTATCAAAAACCGCGATTAACACCGATACCCTTCGTTTAGTACCAGAAACTGAAGCTCGACAAGCTAGCGTCGCGGCCTTTCGCCTTAATGGTAAAAATCTCGACTTGGCGATTATTTCTCCCGAGAAAGATAAAACTCAAATTATTATTGAAGAATTAAAAAACAAGAATTTCAAAGTTACTGTTTATTTAGCTTCCGAGCCGGCTCTGGAAACTGTCTGGAAAAAATACGCTGAGGTTTCAAAATCTAATCGTTCTCACGCTGGTTTAATTGAAATTTCTAGTGATAATATTGCTGAGTTTGCCGAAAAATTTAAAACCCTTAAAGATATTGAGGAAGAATTAAAAAAAGAAAGTCTAGTGGCGGAAAAAGAAGGTGGTATTTCTGGTATTTTGGAAATCATTATGGCCGGTGGTTTGGTTATGGAAGCATCAGACATTCACATTGAACCAGGCCAGGAGGATATTCGTTTGCGCTATCGTTTAGATGGAGTCTTGAAAGATGTGTCTTCTTTTCCCACTAAAATTTATATCCAAGCGATTTCTCGCCTGAAATTAGTCTCCGGCATGAAATTAAATATCAAGAAAGCCTCTCAAGATGGTCGGTTCAGTATTATTTTAAAAAACACCGAGATTGAGGTTCGGGCTTCGGTTATTCCATCAGCTTACGGTGAATCGGTCGTAATGAGACTATTAAATCCCGAATCAATTAATGTTACCTTCGAAGAATTAGGGATTGAGACTCAACTTTTTGAAGTCTTTAAACAAGAAATTCACAAGCCGAACGGTTTAGTCCTCCTGACCGGCCCGACTGGTTCAGGTAAAACAACCACTCTTTATTCTTTTTTGCGAGAGGTTAATTCAACTGAGAGCAAAATCATCACGATTGAAGATCCGATTGAATATCATCTTGATGGAATTAATCAGACCCAGGTGAATCGTAAACAGGGTTATACTTTTCTTTCCGGTTTGCGTAGCGCCCTGCGCCAAGACCCCGATATTATTATGGTGGGAGAAATTCGCGATCCGGAAACGGCTAAAATTGCTATCCAGTCTTCTTTAACCGGCCACTTAGTTTTCTCAACTTTGCACACCAATAATGCTCAAGGAGCTATCCCTCGCTTGATTGATCTTGGTCTTAATTCGAAAATCATCACTTCAGCGCTAACGCTCTCAATTGCTCAACGTCTTTTACGTAAATTATGTGAAGACTGTAAACAAGAAAAAGACCCTGAACCATGGGAGAAAGACTTGATTGAAAAAATCTTAGAAAGCATTAAGAAAAAAAGGCCCGAATTAATTCCGGAAACTTGGGCAACAGCTGGCCAAACTGGAAAAATTTATGGCAAGGTTGGCTGTAAAAAATGCCACGGCACTGGTTTTAAAGGACGAGAAGGTATTTTTGAAGCCATCGTTATGGACGACGCTGTCGCTCAGACAACCATTACTAATCCAAACGAAAAAGAAATTAAAATTTCGGCCATTCCGCAAAAAATTCTTGACATGCGTCAGGATGGAATATTAAAGGTAATCAAAGGAAAAACCACGACCGAAGAAATGGGGAGGGTCATTGACCTGTATGAAGAAATAATTTAGTTCCTTGTCAATCAAGCCTGCAAATCTCTAAACAATCTCTTTCGTAATGCAACCAAAGTTAGGAAAATTATCCAAGATGGTTTCCGTCTGATCCACTGCGAGGGTGGGAACCGAAACGTCCTATCAAAAAGACCCGTTAGGTCGATAAATCGGCCTAGATTGTTTAGAGATTTGTCAGCTGGATTGACTAAATTCCATGCTAGCACAAAAGAAATTATATGT
>CAZRQY010000010.1:0-10639 GCA_964602495.1 uncultured Candidatus Saccharibacteria bacterium | reverse complement strand
CCACTTAAAACTTTGTGTATTTTTAGGTCTGCAGATAACTGACTTGAAAGAAATCCAGCGTCTCCAGCTTTTACAACATGACTAAACGGGCTGGGTGGACTGATAACACCTTTTCTGTTTATTATTTCTTTGAAAGCGAATCGGGAGTCGTCGGCCAGAAATTAGTTGAAGGTGGTTTGGTAGAAAAGGTTTTTGAGAAAAGTCATGGAGCCATCGTTTTTCGTGGCAAAAATTTTGATTCTCATCTGCACACTCGCGTCTTCTTGAACGCCGAAGGGTTGCCAACCTATGAGGCAAAAGAATTGGGTTTAGCGAAAATCAAAGCAAACAAATATTCGGCGGATATTTCCATTTCCGTTACCGGTAACGAAATAAATGATTATTTTAGAGTTGTCCTTCGGGCGATGCAAGAATTGATGCCAGAATTATCTGGAAAGATTAAACATCTTTCTCATGGCATGTTGCGACTTCCGTCAGGGAAAATGTCGTCGCGAACTGGCCAAGTGATAACCGCGGAGTTCTTAATTGAGGAAATAAAGAAAAAAGTTTTGGCTAAGATTAAAGATCGCGAACTGGGTAAGGAAGAAAAAAATCTTATTGCCGAGAAAGTGGCCATCGGCGCAATTAAGTATTCAATTCTTAAACAATCAATTGGTAAAGATGTCGTCTTTGATTTTAGCAAATCACTATCATTTGAAGGCGATTCTGGTCCCTATCTGCAATATGCCTATACCCGAGCATCATCAGTATTAAAAAAAGCGGAAAATATTAACCCCGAGGCTAAGCCTCAAATTTTCCGAGACTTAACTCTGGAATCAGTCGAGCCTCTTGAGCATTTACTTTATCAATTCCCCGAAATTACTGGACGGGCTTATCAGGAATTGGCGCCACAATACATAGTTTCTTACTTAATTGAAGTAGCCGGTGCTTTTAATAGTTTTTACGCTAGCCATAAAATTATTGATAGCGACGACGAAGCTTATCGTCTGGCTTTAACTAAAGCGGTTTCTATCGTTCTCAAAAATGGCCTAAATCTTCTTGGTATTCCGGTTCTAGAAAGAATGTAGAATTTGTAAATATCCTTATTTTACGGTAAATTACCTAGATGGCGGATAATAAAATTTCAGCAAACGATAAAAATAATAAGTCAGAGATTGCAAAAAAAGAGGAAGCAATTCTCAAGTTTTGGCAAGAACACAAAATTTTTGAAAAAACATTGACCAAGAAGGCGCCTCAGGGCGAGTTTGTTTTTTATGATGGCCCGCCCTTTGCGACGGGAACGCCCCATTATGGTCATATTTTAGCTAGCGCCATTAAGGATACTATTCCACGTTATAAAACAATGCGCGGTTATCGTGTGCCTCGACGCTGGGGTTGGGATTGCCACGGTTTGCCAGTTGAGAATATCGTTGAAAAAGATCTAAAAATCTCCGGCAAGAAACAAGTTGAGGAAATTGGAGTCAAAAAATTTAATAAACACGCGTGTGGTAAAGTGCTCGAATATATTGATGAGTGGCAAAAAACTATTGACCGGATGGGTCGTTGGGTAGATTTCACCGGTTCTTATAAGACGATGGACAATTCTTATATGGAATCAGTTTGGTGGGCAATTAAACAGATAGATAAACAAGGTCTACTTTATGAAGGCACCCGTGTCTTGCCTTATTGTCCACGTTGCGAAACACCAATCGCTAATTCGGAAATTGCGATGGATAATAGCTATAAGGATATTAAAGATATCTCTGTTACTATTAAGTTTGAATTAGTTGATGAACCAGGAACATTTCTCCTAGCCTGGACCACTACGCCGTGGACCTTGCCGGGCAATGTCGCCTTGGCGATTAATCCGGATATTCTCTACGTTGAAGTTGAAGGAGAAGTGCCGGGTAATAAATATATCTTGGCCAAATCGAGAGTGGAAGCCGTATTCAAAGACAAGTTTAAAATTCTGAAAGAACTTAAAGGCAAAGACCTGATTGGCAAAAAATACAAAGCTTTATTTGATTACTATCTTAATGATAAAAAAATAGATAATTTAGAAAATGGCTGGCAAGTTTACGGGGCAGATTTTGTTACGACGGAAGATGGTACTGGCGTGGTTCATCTTGCACCAGCCTTTGGTGAGGATGATATGATTTTAGCCAAAAAAGAAAAATTACCAATTATTTGGCATGTTGACAGCACTGGCCGGTTCACCTCAGAGGTTAAAGATTTTGCTGGCAAATTAGTTAAACCGAAAGACAGTCATCAAGTTATTGATATTGAAATTGTTAAATACTTGGATAATAAAAAATTACTTTTTGCTAAAGCTAATATCACTCACTCCTATCCACATTGTTTCCGTTGCGAGACCCCGCTTTATTATTATGCGATCCCGGCTTGGTTTATTAATATTCAAAAAGTTAAAGCTGATATTCTTAACTTGAATGAGCAAAAAATTAATTGGATTCCCGAGCATTTAAAACGGGGCCGTTTCCATAATAGTGCCGAGAGTGCGCCGGATTGGAATATTTCACGTAATCGCTATTGGGCGACACCTCTTCCGATTTGGAAATGCGCCAAATGTGCGGAAACTAAAATCATTGGTTCACTTGAAGATTTAGTTAATAGTCAGAAAAAGTCAGGTAATAAGTATTGGGTGATGCGTCATGGCGATGCTGAGGCGAATGCCAATAACGGGATTAGTGCCAAGCCTAATGATCCCAACCATCTTACTGACAAAGGCAGAAATGAGGTCAAAGAGTCAGCGCAAAAATTGAAAAAGGAGGAAATTGACCTGATTGTCTCGTCAGATTTTATTAGGGCAAAAGAAACGACCGAAGTTATGGCTAACGAATTAAATTTAAAACCGGAGCAAATTATCATTGACGAGCGTTTGCGTGAAATGAATCCTGGTAGTTTTACGGGAAAAACATGGTTTGATTATAACAATACTTTTGGTGAGAGGATCAATCGGTTAAACGGTCGCCCAGATCATGGCGGAGAAAACTATAATGATGTCCGCCGGCGAACAATGTCGGTTCTCTACGAAATTGACCAAAAATACCGAGATAAAAAAATCCTGCTGGTTACTCATGGTCTGCCGGCTTTTATGCTTCAGGCCACGGTTGATAATTGGGATGATCGAATGGTGGCTTACAAACCGCGGCTAAAACCGAATTTTGCCACCGGCGAAGTTCGAACGATCGATTTTTCTCCAGTTCCACATAACGATGATTATGAATTAGATTTGCATCGACCATATATTGACGAGATTAAATTAACTTGCGCTTGTGGTGGGGAAATGAGGAGAATTACCGAAGTCGTTGATTGCTGGTTGGAGTCTGGTTCAATGCCTTTTGCCGCTAACCACTATCCCTTTAAATCATTGCCGACTTTTGATCCGGCAAAAAAAATCGGTTTCCCCTCACAATTTGTCGCCGAATACATCGCCCAAACAAGAACCTGGTTTTATTACATGTTAGCGGTGTCAACGATTCTCTTTAAAGACGTGCCTTTTAAAAATGTTGTCACGACTGGTAATGTTTTAGCCGAAGATGGACAAAAAATGTCCAAATCTAAGAATAATTTTCCCAATCCATGGTTGGTTTTTGATAAATATGGAGTAGATGCTTTACGCCTATATCTTTTATCTTCACCCTTAATGCGGGCCGAAGATCTTAATTTTTCAGAAAAGGGGGTAATGGAAATTGGTCGTCGCCTAGTGTCGCGACTTCTTAACGTCTTATCTTTTTATCAAATGTATGTTGACGATAAATCCCAGAAAGTAATTTTACCTAAGAAAGTTACCAATCTTCTTGACCGTTGGATCCTGGCGCGTCTTAGCGAAACAATCAAACAAACAACTGAAGCGCTAGATAATTATGAAGTTGACCGCTCGATTTGGCCACTTGATGATTTTATTGACGATCTCTCAACTTGGTATCTGCGTCGCTCGCGAGATCGTTTCAAAACTGCTGATTCAGACCAAAAAGAGGCCATTACCACCATTCGTTTTGTCTTACTGACTGTCGCCAAATTATTGGCTCCGGTGGCGCCTTTTGTCGCCGAAATGGTTTATCAAGAATTTAAAGAAGAAAAAAATCTCGAAAGTGTTCATCTTGCTTCTTGGCCGAACTTTTCTTTAACTGAAAAAGGGACGTTAATTTCTGATATGCAACAGGTTCGAAATATTGTTTCGTTCGGGTTAGAGCTTAGGCAATCGGCTGGCCTTAAAGTGCGACAACCACTCAACAAACTTTCAATTAAGGATGGTTATTTTGCTAACAAAAGCGATTATCTTCAATTAATTAAGGACGAACTCAATGTTCAGTCGATTAGTTTTGATGCGGAAATTGAAGACATTGTTTGGCTTGATACGGAAATTACCAGCGATTTGCGAGAAGCGGGTCTAGTGCGAGAATTGATTCGTCAAATCCAAGAAAGAAGAAAAATCGCTAGCCTAGCGCCTCGGGAAAAAATCAACTTGGTTGTTGAGGCTGACCACAGTGGTCGAGAGTTTTGGCGTCGTCATGAAAGTGAACTTAAGACAGGGACAGCCGTCGAGACGATAGATTATGCGATCATCGGTGAAGGTGAAATTATCCAAACCGAAGAACAATCCTTCAAGATAAAAATTATCAAACCGTAGTCCATGGCTTACCGCCATTACGAAACTGAGGGATTAATTATTGGTCACCGCAATTTAGGCGAGGCCAATCGCTTATATCAAGTACTGGCTCTTGATTTTGGTTTAATTAATGTCCTGGCTCAAGGCATTCGTCACGGCCGATCAAAACTTCGCTACCATCTTGAAGATTTTTCTTTTGCTCGTCTAAACTTAGTTCGCGGACGTGAAATTTGGCGCGTGGTTGGAGCTGATGATCTTGGTTTGCCGAATCCCTCAGCCCAAGAAGGCCATTTTTTTTTAAAAAAAATGGCCTTGATTTTACGACGCTTAATTCATGGCGAGGAAGCAAACCCTATTATTTATCAAGATTTAAAACAAGCGTTTCTGTTAATCTCTGAATCAGTCCCACCCTCGAGGAGAAATCTCGTTAATCTCGAAGTTTTTATTGTTGCTCGCCTCCTCAGCCAACTTGGCTATCTCGCTCCATCGCCCGAATTAAAAAACATTTTTTTAGACCCAGATTTTTCTTGGCGGGAGATTGAAAAAATTAAAGATTTTCGATCTTCACTAATTAAGCAAATAAATCAAGCTCTGGAAATTACTCAACTATAACGTTTATCTTCTTTATGTTATTATTTTAGAAATGGAAGATTCAAATAAACCAGAACAATTGAGCAGTCTCGACAAATTTAAACGTCTCCTTGAACGTCGAGGGGGGAGTCAATCAGATCCCAAATCGACTCTTTTACCACCCAAAGATTTCAAGGTCAATCGAGGTTGGGGTGATGATGAAATTCCACTAGTTAATTACCGACCAATTGTCGCCAAAAAAACAAATACCTTTTTATGGCGCTTATTTTGGGTTTCGTTTATATTTTTCTCAGCCACACTTGCTGTGGCCGTTTACGTGCTATTTTTTAGCGCCAATATTATTTCCGGCAATAATATTGATATTTTAATCAAGGGCCCAGCCCAGATTCGTTCCGGTGATGAACTCAATTTACAAGCCACAATTGTCAACAAAAACAAAGTCACCCTAAACTCGGTTAATTTGGTTCTTAGTTATCCGCCCGGAACAATGGATCCACTTTTACCTAATCAAGAATTGCCGATTTGGCGAGAAAAATTGGACACCCTAAATCCCGGTCAAATTGTTGATATTGCCAGTCGGGCCGTTATTTTTGGTGGACAAAACACTACCCGAGAAGTCAAAATTGTCTTAGAGTATCGAATCCCAGATTCTAATGCTCTTTTTACTAAGGAAAAGATTTATTCGGTAATGATTGGTTCGTCATCACTAGACCTGGCTCTTAAAATGCCAGCGGAAGTTAATATTAATAAAGAATTTACCGGAACGCTGAAGGTCGTTTCTAATGCCCAAAGTCTTTTGCGTAATTGTACAATTCATTTTGATTGGCCGACTGGTTTTAAGTTTAAAACGGCTGACCCATCACCAGTTATCGACAATAATGTTTGGTTTCTGGGCGACCTTGTTCCTGGTATGGAGAAAGAAATTAACTTTACCGGATCCTTATCCGGGCAAAGTGGAGATGTTAAGTCATTTAAAGCGATTGCCGGATTGGCTTCAGGCGGTGGCACCGATCAGATCACGCTTGAGTATGGCAATCTTTTTCAGACGATTAACTTGAAGAAAGATTTTGTTGCTGCTGATATTTTCTTGGCTGATGAGAGTGGACAAGATCCGATTATTTTTCCCGGGGGCAATTTATCCGGCAATATTGGTTGGCAGAATAATTTAAATGATCGGATTATTAATGGCTCGATGGAATTAAAATTAGCGGGAGCTTTAATTAATAAGCGAACGATTCAAGTTGCTTCTGGTTTTTATAATTCAGTAAATAATTCGATTACCTGGGATGAAAGAATCCTTCCTTCTTTAAAGACCATTCCCCCTGATGAAGGCGGAAATACTGGATTTAGTTTTAAACTACTATCTTTAACGGGTGACTCAAACAACCAAGATCGGGAAATAAAACTTAACCTCACTTTTCGGGGAACACGAATGATTGGCGAAAGTCAGACTGAAGAAGTTGTTACTCAAGCTGAAAAAACCCTCAAAGTTAGTACTTTAGCTAGGTTAGTAACCAATAGTGTCTATCAGCTTGGACCGTTCAAAAATACTGGTCCTTTACCTCCGGTTGTTGGACAAGAGACAACCTATACGGTTAATTGGATTGTTACCAATACCTTGAATGATCTAGCGGAGACAACGGTAAAAACCGTCTTACCGCCAGCCGTTAAATGGCTTGGTTTAGTTTCTCCTCTTGACGAAAAGGTTGTCTATAATCAAACTAGTGGTGAAGTCGCTTGGAATTTAGGGACAGTCGTAGCTGACACTGGTGGGGGTTCACCGGCGAGACAGATTTCCTTTCAAATTTCTTTATTGCCTAGCTTAAGTCAAGTGGGGAAACCGACCAACTTAACTGGCCAGGCAACCTTGAGCGGTAAGGATGTCTTTACTGGGGCGTTAATTCTTCGCTCAGCGTCACTAGTCTCGACCCTCCTTTCAACCGATCCTAGTTTTGTTAATGGTCAAGAAATAATTACCGAATAAAAAATTATGGCTCAGGCAGAAAAAAATGAATTAATGGAAAAAATTGTTTCGTTGTGCAAACGTCGAGGTTTTATTTACCAAGGTTCAGAAATTTACGGCGGTTTAGCTGGTTTATGGGATTATGGACCATTAGGCACGGAAATGATGTATAACCTTAAGCAAACTTGGTGGAAAAAATTTGTTAGTAATCGAGAGGATATGTATGGTTTAACTTCAAGTATAATGATGCCTGAAGCTGTTTGGGCCGCCTCTGGTCACCTAAAGAATTTTACCGATCCTCTGGATGGCGAAAAGTTTAATACGATGTTTAAATCTAAAGCTGGTGCCCAAAAGGGGGAGACCACGGACATTTATTTGAGGCCCGAATTAGCACAAGGAATGTTCGTTAATTTTAAAAACATAATTGACTCCTATCATCCTCAATTACCCTTTGGTCTTGCTCAAATCGGCCGTTGCTTTCGAAATGAAATTTCACCCAGGGATTTTCTTTTTCGGGCACGAGAATTTGATTTGATGGAATTTGAATATTTCATTCAAGAAAAAGATTGGGAAAATCAATTTGAATATTGGCGAAAAGAAATGTGGAACTGGATTAAAGAGGTTGGTCTTGATGAGAAAAAAGTCCACGAACTAGAAGTACCGACAGAAGATTTGGCTCACTACTCAAAAAGAACAATCGATTTTGAATACGATTTTCCTTTTGGCAAAAAGGAACTCTATGGCTTGGCTTATCGGACTGACCATGATTTGAAAAATCACCAACTGGATTACTTAGATGAAGTTACTGGTGAGCGCTTTATTCCTCATGTGGTTGAGCCAACTTTTGGCGCTGGCCGAACTTTTCTAGCCTTGCTTTGTAGTGCCTATACAGAGGATGAATTGGGGGGCGAAAAAAGGACTTTTTTGAAACTTAAATCAAATATTGCGCCGATCAAAATCGCTATTTTCCCGCTTCTTAAAAATAAACCCGAATTGATTAAAAAAGCTAGGGATGTTTATCAATTGCTTAAAAAGAATATTAATCAAATTACTTTTGATGACAATGGTAATATTGGCAAACGTTATCGCCGACAAGACGAAATTGGTACGCCTTATTGCGTGACGATCGATTTTGACACGCTCACTGACGAGACAGTAACGATTCGCGATCGTGACACTGGCGATCAACAGCGTCTCAACATCACTGATTTACCCGAATTTTTCAAGGCCAGTCTTGAAGGTTAAACTTTACCTATTTCGAAAAATATGTTACTCTGATAACATATGGCTTGTCGCTTAACTAAATTAGCTAATGGCGTGACGATTTTGACGGTGCCCCAACCAGAAGCTTTGTCAGTTTCGGTTATGGTTTTAGCTAATGCTGGGGCCAAGAATGAAGGAATAAAGCTCTCGGGAATTTCTCATTTCTTAGAGCATATGGGTTTTAAAGGAACAAAACGCCGACCCAAATCAATCGACCTATCTAGTGAACTTGACGCTTTAGGTGCTAATTATAACGCTTTTACCAGCCATGATTCAACCACTTATTATGTGACGGTAGTCCCCACCAAAATCGAGGTAGCGATTGATTTATTGTCTGATTTATATCTTCAACCAATTTATCCTGTTTCCGAGATAAAAAAAGAACGGGGCGTGATTATTGAAGAAATCAAGCTTTACGAAGACCAACCTCAATCTTTCGTTTGGAGTGTTTTTTCTAAATTAGCCTATGCTGGTACCCCGGCTGGACAATTAATTATCGGCGAACGCGAAACAGTTTCAGCTATCACTCGCGCCGATTTGGTCGCTTATCGAGCGAAACATTATTCTGCTAAAGCCACCACGATTATTGTTGTTGGCAAGTTTAATGAAAAAGCAATAATTAAGCTCTTAAGTGAAAAATTTTCTTCTTTGTCAGCTGGTTCCCCCGTCGCTTATTCACCGGTGGCCGAGGTTCAAAATAAACCAAGGGTGGAGTTGGTTGAGCGTCCGATTGAACAAAGTCATCTAATTCTCGGTTTCAAATCGGCTAATCTTTTCGACAAGAAAATTTATGCTTTAACGGTTTTGGCTAGTGCTCTGGGTGGGGGAATGAGTTCTCGCCTTTTTCAAAAAATTCGCGAAGAATTAGGCGCGGCTTATTACGTTGGGGCTAATCAAGACTCCCATCTTGACCATGGGTTTTTAGCTATTTATTCAGGTGTTGATGCTCCTCGACTTAAACTAGTTATTACGACGATCATTGAAGAAATTAAAAAAATAAAAGAAGAGCTTATTTCAGACAAAGAACTTAGACGGGTTAAGGATCATTTAGTCGGCAATCTTTTTTTGGGTTTAGAAACACCAGCTAGCCAGACTTATTTTTATGGTGAACAAGCGCTTGGGACTAAGAAAATTCTATCACTCCAACAATATATCGCTAAAATTCAGGCTGTAACGGCTGAGGAATTAAAAGACATCGCCAGTGAGATTTTTCAACCTCATCGCTTAAATCTGGCCGTTGTCGGTCCAGCCTGTTCATTGGCCGAAATTGAAGCTCAACTTCATTCGCTGGAGTAAAAATTTACCAGCGTTTATAACGTTAAGTGTTATATTCTACTGGGTTAAGGTATAATAAAAAAAATGGAAGAAATCAAGAATATTAGGGTAAATATCAGCGTGGCGACCGTTATTAAGGTGGTGATTGTTTTAGCGATTGTTCTAATTGCTTATCTTTTACGTAGTACGATTCTTGTTTTATTAACAGCTGTTGTTATCGCCTCGGCGGTTGATCCAGCGGCTAGTTGGTTTGTTAAATTTAAAATTCCACGGGTGATTGCTGTTCTTTTTGTTTATGCCATTGCCTTTGCGATTATTTTTGTCACTTTGTTTTTCTTTCTACCGCCACTCTTCGATGATTTTTCGGATATTGCTTTCAAAATGCCTGCTCAAATTAATTCTTTAATTAACAGTAATCCAACTTGGAGTACGGCGGCGACTTTGTTTGGTAATTTTTCAACCAAATTTTCAGTTCAAGACGTTGTCGGTTCTGATTTATTTAGCACTTCTCTCCCTAAAAATGCCGTTGATCTGACTCGATCTATTTTTGCCAGCGTTTTTAATTTTGTTTTAGTTGTTGTCATCTCTTTCTATTTGGCAGTTCAGAAAAACGGTGTGGAAAATTTTCTGCGAATAATTATTCCATCTCGGAAAGAAGAGTACATTATCAATCTCTGGCAACGAACCGAAGCCAAAATTGGACGTTGGATGCAAGGACAACTTATTTTGGCGGTTATCATCGGCCCGTTGGTTTTTCTTGGACTGACTCTTTTTCAAGTAAAATATGCTTTGACTTTAGCGATTATGGCTTCTGTCTTTGAAATTATCCCTATTTTTGGACCAATCTTATCGGCCGTGCCGGCGGTTTTCTTCGGTTTTGGTGAGAGCGTGACCCTAGGGGCCATTTTAATTGGTTTTTATTTAATTATTCATCAATT
>CAZRQY010000009.1:0-10805 GCA_964602495.1 uncultured Candidatus Saccharibacteria bacterium | reverse complement strand
TTGAACAGCAAAATACTAACTTGGAAGCCAGATTAAACGTTCTTGAGTCGCAAACGGGAATTACTCCGGCTCCTGACCCGGAACCAGAGCCAATACCAGACCCTGATCCAGACCCTGATCCAGATCCAGACCCAGAGCCAGAACCAGAACCTGAACCGGAGCCAACACCTGACCCAGATCCTGATCCCGATCCCGATCCAACTCCCGACCCAGATTCAGAACCAACTCCACCTCCGGCTGAAGAGGAATCGCCAGCTGAGGAACCACCAACTCCTGACCCGGAACCAGTCCCTGAACCTGAACCAACTCCACCACCGGCCGAAGAGACACCTCCGGCACCAGCCGAGTAGAAAAGTTATCAACAAGTTATCAAGGTTTTAGGAAGGAACCTTTTAGTTTAAAATGGTGATGGTTTTAGTGGTTTTTATTATAAATTAGTAATTTTTTCGTAAAAAAATGGTCAAAAAACAAAGAATTGTGCGAAAATCCGTCAAAAAGGTCAAAAAACAGAAAGCCATTTCTTTGGTGATTAAGCGAATTCAGAAACGAGATGGTACCAGAGTTTCTTATGACGAACAAAAGATCACCAGCGCGATTTTTAAGGCCATGAAAGCGACTGGCGAAGGAAACCTGGCCGAAGCGACTAAGGTAGCTGGGTCGGTTTATGGCGAGTTGTTAAAAATTTGTTTGGCCAAAGGAGCAAAAACCAGTAACGATTGCATTCCGACGGTGGAAGATATTCAAGACGTAGTCGAGAAGCAACTTATTTTTTATAAATTTGCCGTTACCACCAAAAGCTATATTCTTTATCGCGAAAAGAGGACCGAATTACGTCGCGAGCTGGGCGAAGTACCAACTAAAGTTCGCGAATTAGCAAACACTAGTAAAAAATATTTTCAAAACGATTTAGCAGAATTTATTTATTATCGTTCTTATTCGCGCTGGGTTGATGAAGACAATCGCCGCGAGACTTGGGTTGAATCAGTCGACCGTTATTTTAGTTTTATGAAAGAAAATTTAGGCACTAAACTTAAAGAATCGGAATATGAGGAATTACGCGAGGCCATTTTAGCCCAAAAAGTAATGCCCTCGATGCGTCTGATGTGGAGCGCTGGTCCAGCTGCTCGTAAGACTAATGTCACCGCTTATAATTGCACCTATCTCGCGCCGACCACTTTTCGCGACTTGGCCGAAATTATGTATTTATCCATGTCCGGTTGTGGTGTTGGTTTTTCGGTGGAAAGTCAAACTGCTCAGCAATTTCCGATCATCAAACGTCAGACCGGAAAAATTAGGAAAACATATGTTATTGATGACAGTCGCGAAGGCTGGTGCGATTCCTTAGTCGTTGGTCTTAAAACTTGGTTTGCCGGCGACGATATTATTTTTGATTATTCCCAACTCCGACCAGCTGGCGCTCGACTCAAGACGATGGGCGGTCGTTCTTCCGGTCCCGAACCACTTATTTCACTGATGGTTTTTATTAAGGGAAAGGTGTTAACTCGTCAAGGCAAACGTCTACGCAATATCGACGTTCATGATATTATCTGCAAAATCGGCGAAGTGGTTGTCGCCGGCGGTGTTCGTCGAACGGCCATGATTTCTCTTTCAGACCTTGATGATTCCGAAATTCAACACGCTAAGGACGGACAATTCTATGTGACCGAACCGCAACGCAGTATGGCTAATAATTCGGCGGTTTTTAACGAGAAGCCATCTAGCGCTGAGTTTTTGTCTGAATGGATTTCGCTGATGAAAAGCGGTTCGGGCGAGCGAGGGATCTTTAATCGAGGGTCGCTGATTAAACAATTACCTAGACGACGCTGGGAAAAATTTGAAAAAGACGCGACAACTTGTGGCATTAATCCTTGTGGGGAAATTGTTCTTAAGTCCAAACAATTTTGTAATTTGACGGAAATCGTCGCGCGCGCTGGTGATACCGAACAGGATCTGCTTGCTAAAGCGCGACTGGCCGCCATTTTGGGCACCTATCAGGCCAGTCTCACTTATTTTCCGTACTTGTCTGAAGAGTGTAAAGAAAATTGTGAAGAAGAGGCCTTACTCGGCGTTTCCGTTACTGGCCAATGGGATTGTAAAACCGTTCGCCATGCAGAAATTTTGAGTAAAATTAAAGATGAAGCCGTTCGGGTAAATAAAGAATACGCCAAACGTTTTGGCATTAATCGTTCGGCGGCAGTGACTTGTGTTAAGCCGTCGGGAACAGTGTCGCAATTAGTTAATTCGTCTTCAGGCATGCATCCGCGTCACGCTAAATATTATATTCGACGCATTCGTATTTCAGCGACAGATGCACTTTTCAAGATGATGAAAGATCAAGGTTGCACTTATTATCCGGAAGTTGGGCAATTGATGGATAGCGCGAATACTTATGTTTTGGAATTTCCGGTTAAGGCGCCTGAAAATTCTATTTATAAAGATGATCAATCAGCCCTTGAGCAATTGATTTATTGGAAAATGGTGAAAGAAAATTATACCGAACATAATCCCTCGGTCACGATTTCTATCGGTGATGATGAATGGGTGGAGGTGGCTAATTGGCTTTACAAGAATTGGGAAATTATTGGCGGACTGTCATTTTTGCCTCGCTCGAGTCATGTTTATAAATTGGCGCCTTATGAGCAAATCACCAAGGAGCGTTATGACGAAATGGTTCGAAATTTTCCTGAACTCGATTTTTCCAAAATCGTACTTTATGAACTTGAGGATGAAACTCAGGGCTCCAAGGAGTTGGCTTGTTCGGCTGGTGTTTGCGAAATTGATATGGTGCCGACCAGTGAATCATCTAGTGAACCGGGAGAAAAACAAGAGTAAGTATTTAACTAAAAAATCCCTCAGGATGCTTTTCTTGTTTATATATCCATGTTATAATCACTAAAGCTGGCCAGTAGGCAATTACTTCACACCAAGTGTGAGGAGGAAAGTCCGAACACTCCCCTGGGCGCAAGTTTAGGGAGCAGGGTAGCGGGTAACGCCCGTCAGGCGTAAGCCTCGAGGTGCGAACAGAAACGACCCGGTTAAGTCCGGCTGAAACGTGCTAAATCCTTACCTGAGTGCAAGGCCGTGTCCCGAGAGAAATCGAGGGAAGTGCCGCTAGAGGTCAATAGTGATGTTGATCCCAGATAAATAATTGCCCATGTCTGCCCAACGGTAGACGGGACAGAATTCGGCTTATCGCTGACCAGCAACAAAAATAATCAAGGGCAATCCTTGATTATTTTTGTTAATTTGTTAATCCGACAATTTGGCGCGTTTGGTTAGGGCTGGCTTGGTTTTGGCAGTTTTAAGAAATTCTTGAATTTGGGAGATATGATAAAGACGATAGCCATTTTTGGGGTCGCGCCGGGAACGAAGTTTTCCTTGTTTGTCCCAATTACGCAAAGTCTCAATTGACACTCCTACAATTTCGGCCGCTGATTTGATTGTGATAAAACCTTTGAGCATATTCAAAATCTTGTTAGTATTATATAATACTAACATTAATAGTGAAACTATAAATAGTTAGCTAAATTTTATGGACAGAGAGACTCAGTCGAAATCATTTTGGTCTTTTGATAATCTGGCTTTATTCGTCTTGACCCTTGGTTTTCTCGTTTTACCAATCTTTACCTTACCCCTGTGGACGACCTCATTGGAAATCAGTAAACATCTGCTTTTGATTTTAGTGGTGTTTGTCGCCTTTACTTTTTGGTTGTTTGGACGGCTCCAGGCGGGGAAATTGGTTTTACCCAAAAATCCGATTGTTGCTGGTGCTTTTCTTATTTCTTTAGTTACTCTGTTATCGGCGGCTCTCTCGGATTCTTTTTGGAATTCCTTCTCAGGCTTAGGCTACGAACTGGACACTTTTTTAACGCTCTTTAGCTTGGCCTTACTGCTTTTCCTTTTTGGCATTTATTTTCAATCCCGTCGGCGCTTCCTGACTGCTTATATCGGTGTTTTTGTGGTAGCGATAGTCTTTTTTCTTCTTGAATTTTTGGCGCTAATTGTTTTTCGCACTAGTTGGCTTAATTTTCTCCAACCATTTTTTGTTTTACCTTTTAATAATCTTCTGATCAGCTTGGTCGGCAAATGGTATGATTTTGGCGTTTATGCCGGTTTTATTTTATTGTCTTCTCTGGTGATGCTTGAATTCTTTTCGCTCAAGAAAATGCCGGTTTTCAAAAGCTTTATCACTATTTGTTTTATCTTATCGCTAGCCTGTTTGGTCTTTATTAATTATTTACCGATCTGGATCATCTTAGGGGCCTTTTCATTAATGATCTTTATTTATAAAATTTCTTTCTGGGGGACAAATCTCGACAAGGAAAATGAAGATGGCCTAAAACAAGTTAATAAAATTTTTCACCCATCGTTTATTATCGTCTTGGTTGCTTTACTCTTTGTCACTCTCGGTGGTCCTGGTAAATTAGGTCAAAATATTAATCGTTGGCGGGATAATTGGGGGATTTCCGTTTTTGAAGTTAAGCCGTCTTGGAGAGGAACTTGGAGTATTGCTGAAAAAACTTTAACTGAGAAGCCTTTATTAGGCGTCGGCCCAAACCGCTTTGTCACTGAATGGGTCAAACACAAGCCGGTGGCGGTTAATAACACCCTTTTTTGGAATATTGATTTTCGTTATGGGGTTGGATTTATTCCGTCCTTACTTGTTACCACCGGACTGCTCGGGATCCTGGCGTGGCTGGTCTTCTTTGGCACCATTCTTTGGTATGGCTTACGTTTTATTTTCACCACTAAACAAGACAAGAGTACTCGCGCTTTACTCCTGCTGTCCTTTTTAGGGTCAGTCTATCTCTGGTTATTTACCATCATTTATGTTCCCGACACGGCCTTGTTGGCGATGGCTTTCATGGTCACTGGTTTATTTGTGGCCATTTTGACTGATACTAAGATCATTAAATATGGAGAAATTTCTCTGGTAAAAAATCCCCGGCATTCTTTTATCACCACCCTCGTCTTTGTCACTTTAATTATCGGGACTATTACAGTAGGTTATCTCTCCATTCAAAAATACGTTTCCGTGTATCTCTTTCAGCATGGGCTAGTGGCCTTAAATCAACAAGGTGACTTTGATCAGGGCCAGCGCTTAATTAACCAAGCGATTAATTTAAGTAGTCAAGATATTTATTATCGAACCCTGTCTGAGATTGACCTAATTCAAATTAATCAATTACTGACCACGTCTAAATTATCCAAGGAAGAATTACGGGTTCGCTTTTTGGCTCAAACTGACTCAGCGATTAAGAATACCCGGACCGCCACGACCCTTGGCCCCCAGAATTATCTTAATTGGTTATCACTTGGTCGGGTTTATGAGTCATTGGTTCCACTGGGTATTGATAAAGCTTACGACCAAGGTCAGGAGGCCTTTGATCGAGCTAAGCAATTAAAACCAACCGACCCATCAATCCTCTTAAATTATTTCGCTCGTTTAGAAATTAGTAACAAAAATCTTTCCAAGGCTCGCAATTATGCTCGTGATTCGCTAGCGGTTAAGAATGATTACGTGCCGGCGATCTCCTTGCTATCACAACTTGATGCTCAAGAGGGCAATCTTGATGTCGCTACTCGCCGACTGGAAGAATTTTTAGCCGTCTATCCTCAATACAATGATGCCGGACTTTATTTCCAACTCGGATTTTTCAAATACCAGAGCGAAAATTATCAAGATGCCATTTCGGCTCTAACCAAAGCGGTGACAATTACTCCTAATTTTGCCAACGCCAAATATTTCTTAGGTCTAAGTTATGATCGAATCGGAGATAAGGTTCAAGCGCTAAAGCAATTTCAGGAAATCGCCAAATTTAATCCAGGCAACAAAGAAATAACACAAATTGTTAATAATTTATTGGCTGGTCAGGCCGCCACGACAACTCCCTAAATGATCTAATCTCATATGGTAAAACGCTTGTTTAAAATCTTTAATCGAGAGTTTGGCGGTCTTCATGAGGCCGCTCTGCTTTTGGCGTTGTCCATGTTTTTGTCCCAACTCTTGGCTCTGGCTCGAGATCGCTTATTGGCTGGAACTTTTGGCGCTGGCACCACTCTTGATATTTATTATAGCGCTTTTCGTTTGCCTGATCTGCTTTATGCGACAATCGCTTCTTTTGTTTCCATCTCGGTCTTGATTCCCTTTTTGGTTGAACGACTAGAGCGGGGAGAAGAACAATCGGCTCGCCATTTTCTTTCGGCTGTTTTTAGTCTCTTTATGGTAGTAATGTTTCTGGCCAGCGCCATTGCTTGGATCTTTATGCCTCAATTAGCCCCATGGTTAGCTCCCGGCTTCAATTCAGCCGCTCAAGTTCAAATGATTGCGATGGCTCGAATCCTATTATTGTCACCTCTTTTGCTCGGGCTATCTAATCTTTTAGGGAGTGTGACGCAAGTTTACCGAAAATTTTTTATCTATTCCCTTAGTCCGATTTTCTATAATATTGGCATCATCGTCGGAATTATTTTTCTGGTTCCCACTTGGGGAACAATTGGTTTAGTTTGGGGGGTGGTTCTTGGTGCCTTGCTCCATCTCTTAGTTCAATTACCAACTTTGTGGTCGATTGGTTTCTGGCCTCATTGGTCGCTAAAACAATTAAGGGCTAATCGGCGACTGATCAGTAGGGTCATCATGACCTCTTGGCCGAGAACCCTAACTTTGTCGACTAGTCAATTGGTAATTTTAATTTTTATCGCCTTGGCTTCTTATTTGGGGCGAGGCTCAATTGCCATTTTTAATTTTGCTTATAATCTTCAAACCGTTCCGCTCTCGATTGTCGGGATTAGTTATTCAGTGGCGGCTTTTCCAACCATGTCGAAATATTTTACTCGTGGTCATCTTGATAAATTTTTTGAGCAAATCACTTCGGCGACACGCCACATCATTTTTTGGTCCATGCCGGCCATGGTCATGTTTATTATTTTGCGAGCGCAAATTATTCGGGTGATCTTGGGCACTGGTCGCTTTGACTGGACCGCTACGCGCTTGACGGCCGCTTGTTTAGCTTTATTTGCTTTGTCAGTTTTGGCGCAAAGTTTGATCTTACTCTTTATTCGCGGTTATTACGCCAGTGGTCAAACGATCAAACCACTGTTGATAAATCTTTTTTCTTCGGCTCTAATGGTGGGAGGGGTTTTTGTTTTTAATGCTTGGTGGTATCTGGATTCACCTTTCCGCCTATTTTGGGAAAATATTTTACGGGTCAGCGACTTACCTAATACTTCAGTCTTAGTTCTGCCATTGGCTTATTCGCTGGGCACGATTGTTAATTGTTTATTATTAGCCATTGTTTTTGTGTCTGAACATCGCTTCTCGATTCGACCAATTTTAAAAACTTTCAATCAAACTTTTTGGTCAGCCGTAGCGGGAGGTGTCGTCGCTTATTGTCTGCTTAATATCTTGAGTTTTTATTTATTACTCAATACCTCGGTCGGCATCTTTTTGCAGGGTTTATTAGCCGGACTCGGTGGCTTAGCCGTTAACCTTCTTTTGCTCTGGCTCTTGGGCAGTCAAGAATTAAAAGATTTGGTTCAGGCTGTACGACATAAATTCTGGCGGGGTGAAACTTTGGTTCCCGAGCAATCCGAGCTATAATCATTTTATATGGAACAACTAAATTTAAATCGGCCCGAAAATGAAAAAACTAACGAGGTTCTTACTGGGTTTTTTAAGAGAGTCGGAAATTTAGATATACTCTTGGCCGAAGCTTGCCGTTTGGGTAAGGAAAAATATGACACAAACCATTGACGAAAACTTAAAAGAAGAGATTATTGGTGATTTAGGCATCGCTGATTTAACTTCTTTTGAACAAGAGGCGATTATTGATGATTTAGAAGAAAAAATTCTTGAACAAGTTAATTCAATCGTGCTTGATCGCTTAACGCTTGAAGAAAAAGAAGAGCTAGAGACTTTAGGCGATGATGAAGAAATTGCCAATTTTTTACAAAAAACTATTCCCGATCTGGAGCAAGTCAAACAAGAAGCGGCTAATTGGGTGGTCAAAAATTGGCGTGCCGAGTTTACTCAAAAAACCAACCAAGCTTCCTCTTGACGAGTCAGTTATTTAGGAGTACAACTAAGGTTAGAAATAACGCTGTCGGCGCCTACGTCTTGGCCATCATTGTCGCCCTGGCGATCTGCGCTTGTTACCCGCTTCGTCAAGCGTTGGACCAAGGGCGTTGGCCGTTCCAGCAAGCGTTGCCGGCTAACGCCTAACCAAGGTCAAGCCATAGAAATTGTTCATTCCGACGGGCCGGTCTCCCTGTGAGACCGGCCCTTTTTCAATGGTCAAAAAACTTTTTTTACGCTAGGATAGAGAGGCATGGACAAAAAAAATATTAGAAATTTTTCAATTATTGCTCACATTGACCACGGCAAGTCGACATTGTCGGACCGGCTATTAGAGATCACTGGCACAGTAGCCAAACGTCAGATGAAAGAGCAGTTTTTGGATATGATGGAATTGGAGCGGGAGCGAGGCATTACGATTAAAATGCAACCCGTCAGAATGCGTTGGACGCATTCTGACGGTAAAGACTACGAGCTTAATTTAATTGATACGCCAGGACATATTGATTTTTCTTACGAAGTGTCGCGCGCCCTCAAAGCGGTGGAGGGGGTATTACTTTTAGTTGACGCCACTCAAGGTATTCAAGCTCAAACCTTAACCGTGTTATCAATGGCCCGCGAGCAAAAATTAGTAATTATTCCCGTGGTTAATAAAATTGATTTACCGGCAGCCCGAGTGGCTGAAACCAAACAAGAAATTATTGAATTATTAAATTGTTCGGCTGAGGATATTTTAAGTGTTTCTGGTAAAACTGGTGAGGGAGCAGAAAAATTATTAGCCAGAATTATTAACAAAATTCCGGCGCCGGTAATAACGGCGACTGAAAAAACTCGGGCGCTAGTTTTTGATTTTGAATATTCGACTCATCGAGGCATTATCGTCTTCGTTCGCGTGCTTGATGGCGTGCTCAAAAAAAATGACCAGTTAATTTTTATCGGTGCTGGTGAAAAATTTATCGTTCAGGAAGCGGGTATTTTAGCGCCCCGGAAAAAAGCGATTGACCAATTGACTGCTGGTGAAATCGGTTACGTTGTCACCGGTATTAAAGAACGGGGTCGAGCCAAAGTTGGCGATACTTTGACTAAGGTCTTAGCCCCCCTTCCGGCTTTGCCTGGTTATGCTGACCCTAAACCAGTTGTCTGGGCCTCGCTTTATCCCGAAAGCCAAGATGATTTTACCCAACTTAAACAGGCCCTAGAACGTCTTAATTTACAAGACGCAGCACTATCATTTGAAGAAGAATACTCAGGGGCTTTAGGGCGTGGGTTTCGGGCTGGTTTTTTAGGCATGCTCCATCTGGAAATAATCACTGAACGTTTAAAACGAGAATTTAATCTCTCGTTAATTATTGCGACACCGACGATTAGTTATCGGATTATTGATAAAAAAACTAATAAAACAGAAATTATTTATTCACCCCATCTTTTTCCGGTGGAGGTCAAAGATAAAGAAATCTGGGAACCATGGGTGACCGTGAAAATTATCACTCCACCGGAATATCTTGGTCAAATAATTTCCTTAGCCCACGATCATGAAGCGATAATTTTAGCGACCGACAATTTCGGCGGGAACCGTACCACAATTGAATTGGAAATGCCCCTACGCGAATTAATGCGTCATTTCTTTGATGAAATTAAAAGTGTCACAGCCGGTTTTGCTTCTTTGTCTTATGAATTATTGGCGGAAAAAAAAGCCGAGGTCGCTCGGTTAGATGTCTTGTTGAACGATGAAGTGGAAGCGGCTTTTTCGCGGATCGTTCCACTTCGTCGAATTGAACATGAGGCGGAAGAGATGGCTGACCGACTTAAGAGTTTGCTTCCGCGCCAATTAATTATCATTAAAATTCAGGTTTCTGGATTAGGTCGAATTATCGCTTCACGAACAATTTCGGCACTCAAGAAAAATGTTACCGGTCATCTTTATGGTGGGGATATTACTCGTAAACGCAAACTTTGGGAGAAACAAAAGAAAGGTAAAAAGAAAATGCAATCCCGTGGAACCGTCAAAGTGCCCCACGAGGTTTTTCTTAACATGATGAAAACTAATTAAGTCTAGTAGTTTAGAAATTCCAAAAGGCCGGGAGGTATAAGAGAATCATACTAACGATAATCAAAACACCAACAACCATGGAAATTGCCCTGAGATATTTTCTTTGTTTCTTACCGTAAAACATAATATAATTTACTTAGCATTATATTATTTTTTTGATCATGACACAAGGAAAAAAGAGGCAAAAAATCAAATGGGCAGAATATCTAATTTTGTTAGCCCTCGTGGTTATTTTCCTGGTTATTCTACGGGCGACCTGGAGTCTTTATCAAAAAAACCAAATAGCGATTACAAATCTTCGTTCTTCGGCCGAAAGAATGGCCAAATTCCATGAACGCGAAATGATTTTACGGGATAAAATTGACCGTTTAAAAACTAATCGAGGAATAGAAGAGGAAATTCGCAATAATTTTCCGGTGGTTAAGGAGGGTGAGCAGGTAATTAATTTTGTTGAAGAAAAACCAAAACCAACCACGACGGTAACAACTTCTAAACCTTGGTGGCAAATCTGGTAAGTTTCTGCGGGATTAGTTTAGTGGTAGAACATATGCTTCCCAAGCATAGAACGCGGGTTCGATTCCCGCATTCCGCACCTCAAAAAATATGACTCAAGATTTTAAACGGAAAATTGAGAACTTTACTTGTGCTCACTGTGGGACAAAAGTTACGGGCAATGGCTTT
>CAZRQY010000008.1:0-10894 GCA_964602495.1 uncultured Candidatus Saccharibacteria bacterium | reverse complement strand
GCTAGGAATTTTTACAGTTACCGATTGGCCACGAACCGTATTGCCCGACGCAACATAAAGTTGCTTATCGCGTCCATTTTTTAAGGTCCAACCACCAATGTTAATTGACTCTTCATTATTGCGCGCCGATAAAATTATATATTCTCGACTGGATTGATAGGTAGACCGAGCAGTACCAGAATTAAGAGTGACTTGACCATGGTAAGGACTATAGATTTTCTCTTTACCTTGGCTATCGGTATAGGTATTAGTTTTTAGCGTAGTTGTTTTAGTGACGCTCGTTTTTTGACTTTGTGAAGAAGCCGTCTGTTTGGTCAATTTTGGTTTATTAACACCGTCTGGACCATTATTAACTATCCAAAAAGAAAATAAGACCATTAGGCCAATGATGACGCTAAGACCACTTATTCCGCCTACTACTTTTTCTTTATCATCAGCCATATTTGTTGCTTTAAATTATAAATGAAATCTAATCTTTTGGGAAATAACTCTAAAGTCCGAGTATCCAAGGGTTCCCCTTGGATAAATGATAGATAAAGTGATAAATGGATGTAGCCACCAAAAAACCGCCCCGAAGGGCGGTTTTTTGTTAACCCAATCGTTTAGTCGAAGCTGAACGAAAGCACAAGGTGGTTAAGATTATTACATTGACAAGCCATACTTCAGAGCCTCAAGACCGAAATCAATAGTACCAGCAGCAATAGTCGTACCACTATAATTAATACCAGTAATCTTAAGTTCTGAGTATTGAGTTGCACCAGCAATCTTACTAACTAAGCCCTTCAATGTAAAGGTTCGAGAAGAACCAGCTTGGATGGCGTAATTAGTTGACGTATCACCCGCTACAGTTGCAGCAGAGACAGACAAACTTTGCATCGTTGAGGATGCGACTGTGGCACCAGTAGCTGAACCAGTTGAACTGGTAGCCACAATTTGAGCTCTCGTTGTAGAAGCGTAAAGAATATTATTACTATTATTCTTTAGAGTGAAGATGAAGTCAACGTTTTTATTCGTGGTCATACTGTTAGCATCAACAACTGCATCACCAGCGACAATCGAGGAACTATCAAGCGTTAGTGCTCCTGTTGAAAACACAACATCATTAGTGGTCACATCACTAGCATTGGTCAAGGTTAATGTGTTGTAGTTATCATCGATACCGACAACAGTAGAAACATCAAGAGTAGTCGAAGCGTTCAGACTTTGACTGGCATTGATATCAGCCTTCAAGGTTAGATCCTTCCAAGTATCCTTAACCAACTTAATATTCATGTTGGTGAAGGTTGGACCAGCAGTTAAAGAAGCAGCGCCATAAGTCGTGTCACCATCAACTAAACGAAGATTTGTCAGAAGAGTTGAGGTGGCAACACCAGTACTACTTTGCAACATTACTGCCAAACTACTAACAGTAGCACCCGCGTTTACAGCCTTAAGTCGGTAAACACCAAGAACAACATCAGGGGTTATTGAGGACGAAGTGGTAATATTTCCCTTGTCTGGAGTGTTTGGACTAACACTTGAGTTAAGGTCAGCCACGGAACCAGTTGAAGAGAAAGTAAAGGTCTTAGAGGTAATATCACTACCATTAGTCTCTGTGTACCCCTTACCATTAATCGTACGAATAGCACCAGATGGAATACTAACAGTAACAGTTTGGGTTGAAATCTTGTCACTAGCCGACATTGAAGTAGCAGAGATAACAAGAGTTGAATCGGTCCCCGGAACAACAATATGGTTAAGGCCGTCAAAACGGACACGATAATCAGAACTCACAGTGACTTCAGTAGCATCAGCAGCGCTGGAAAGAATTTTCTCAGCGATCACTGTACCAGTAGAATCTTTAAGAACCAATTTTTCCAAGGTGAGCCAAGGACGTTCAGAGAATTTGACATCTAAACGATTAACGGCAACATTACCGCCAGTCGCAGATAGTCTGACATCATAAATGTTTTGGGTGTCACCTTTTTTAAAGGTAGCACCGGTAGAAACATAAGCGGCATCAGCAAAAGTAAGTGAGCCATCGGAGTTGTCTAAACCAACAACCGGAGCAGTGGTACCACTAGTACAAGAGACACCAGTTGTTGGGCTAAAGCCAGCAGCTGAAGTACAACCAGCTGGCAAAGCCGCGGCCGTACAAGAAGCCCCAGTAGTAGCACTAAAGAGAGCACCAGCAGTACAACCGGCTGGCAAGGCACCATCAGCAGGAGCGGCGGCAGCTAGATCATCTAAAGCAGCACGACTGATTGGTCCAAAGTAACCGGAAGTCGGGCTGACACCGTTGGCCTTCTGCCAGTCAACAACAGCGGCCTTGGTCAAAGGACCAAAGTAACCATAGTCAACACCAACAGGCATAACTAAAAGACCTTCATCTTCTAAGTACATCTGAAGGGCAGTGACCTCATCACCCTTACTACCAATAGTCAAAGACTGAGTGATAGTTGGGACAGAAGAGGAAACCGTTGCACCAGACTGCGCTAATAAAGTAGCGAGCTGTGCTTGTAACTCGGCGATTTGTTCAGTCAAGGTAGCCGCACTGGCTACATTAACAAGAGCAAAAACCGCGACGAGTCCTAAAACGAAAACTAATTTTTTCATAATTAATAATTAACTTAATAATACTAAACTTGTAATCCTAATAATTTTGTTGGCTCGTACACCTCGACACCAACAGGTAAATAATAAGTATTTACTAACTATCTGTTGGCAACGATGTTGTACGAAAGTAGCGTCTCACTTTAGACTTCTCGACCAAAATCTTAGATAAGACAATTTTACCAATAATTAACAGATCATTTTCAACCGTAAAAAGAATATAAGGTTGTCAACGACCCTCACTCAACATTATACTCCCCTGCCTAAACGGAAACAAAAAAATGCTTGTGGATAACTCTTTGGTGAGCTATTTTCCCTATTTTTCACTTCGTAAATAGGTGTCGATATTGTATACCAGAAAGCGTTTTAGGTCAAGCCAGTAAATAACGGCTCCAACGACGGTCACCTTTCTTTTTCAGAACTCCCTTTTGGACCAAATCGGCCAATTCCCGTTGAATGGTTTTGGCACTACAGCCATCGACCGCTTCAGTAATGTCCTTTATCGAAGTCCAGTCTTTGCCCTTGAGAAAATCAAGGATTATCGAACGTCGATGGTCTTTCGCCAGGTCTCGACTTTTATGAGGTAGGCGATTTATTTTTAGATATTCAGGCTGCTTTTTTTTGTCTTGATTGGGGCTATTGGACAAAAGACGAGGATTTAGGCGTTGATTTGGTTCAGTTAAGGCTCGGTCAGCTGGAGTGATCTCAAGAAGATGTTCAACATTATTTTCCTTGATTTCCTCTCCTAGAGATTGTTTCAAGATAAGATATTCCTTTTTAAGCAAGACTAAATTCATTTCCGAAACAAAATTAGCAGCTAAGGACACGTCCAAGAGAGAGAGCAGGTGGCTGACTTTTAGAAAAACAGTTTCAAGGACAGGTAATTTATAGAAAGGTGAAACATGATGATTATGACTTAAAGTTATGTCCGATAGGATATCTAAAGCCCCTTCGCGTAAGCGCCATTTTATTGGTTCATTATCTGCAATAAGTGACGTCACTAAATAAACCGCTTGAGTAAGTTTTTGAACTTTCAAAGACAAGTATTTATCGTCCTTTATTTGATTGTCCTTTGTGTTGTCCATATTGGTAATTGTCCTTTACTACCACTATTCTTTATTGTCCCTTATTATATACTTGTCTCAGTAAATGTCCAATACTTACACTTTAAAATGACTCGCTATTCTTAACCACCAAATTTATCTAGATTTTTAAATTAAGATTGATCCTGTTATAATTTAGACAATGGTGGTAAATAATAACGAAAAAAATAATCAACGAAGGAAGCGAGGGCGACCAAGAAAAGAAAATTCTAATCAGGACCCCAAAATCGAATACCTAAAGACCGAAACTAAACAGGCAATTTTGGCAGTAATTTGTTTTGCGCTAGCCGTTTTTTTTGTTTTGGCAAAATTTAATACTGGCGGACCAGCTGGTCAATTAACTTATCGCATTTTAGACAAATTATTCGGCGCTGGTTTTTTGTTCATTCCAATTATTTTTGTTTTTTGGGGAATCATCCTTTTGCGTTCAATCAAGATTGGTTCAGCAGCAACCAGAGTGATCAGCGGTCTGCTTTTTTTAATTGCCATCCTAGGAATGATCAGCGTTATCTTTGAACCAGCCACGGGAGGCTTGGTTGGTTCCTTAATTGCTATCCCGCTCCTTGGTTATTTTGAATATTATGCTAGTTTAGTTTTTCTGGGAGCAATAATTCTGGTTTCACTAATTGTGGCTTTTGACACTCATCAAATTCTCGGCATCACCTTGTGGAAAAAACTATTTTCCCGCTCGACAGACAAAGAGTCATTCGAGGAAGAACAAGAACTTAAAATCAACGGCGAGAACGATGAAGAAAAGGAAGAGTCTAATAAAGTCGCCGAGGGTACAAAAAAAGAAGGGTCTAAGGAAAAGGAGGCCACCAAAGAAAAAGACAGCGAAGGGTTTTTGAATGCTTTTCCGATTTTAGGCCGAAGGTCTCGGACCGGTGCTTTCGTTCCCCCACCAATCTCACTCCTAGAACAAGATAGTGGAAAGCCCAATGCTGGAGATATTAAAGCTAATGCCAATATCATCAAACGAACACTGGCAAATTTTGGCATCATTGTTGAAATGGATGAAGTTTCGATTGGCCCGACTGTCACCCGTTATGCTTTAAAACCAGCCGAGGGCGTTAAATTGTCCCGAATTGTCGCTTTACAAAACGACCTGTCTTTATCGTTAGCCGCTCACCCTTTGCGTATTGAGGCCCCGATTCCAGGTAAATCTTTAGTCGGGATTGAAATTCCAAATAAGGTAAAAGCAATTATTCGTCTGGCTTCGCTTTTGTCAACGACGGAATATACTGATAGTCATCATCCACTCTTTGTCGCACTGGGTCGTGATATTTCAGGCACTCCACGTTATGCTAATCTGGCGAAAGCGCCACATATGTTAATCGCCGGAGCAACTGGTTCAGGAAAATCAGTCACTATTCATTCCATCATTAATTCCCTCCTCTATCGCAACCCGCCAGAACAATTGCACTTTATTATGATCGACCCTAAGCGTGTCGAGTTAACTCTTTATAATCGTATTCCTCATTTACTCACGCCAGTAATCACTGAGCCCAAAAAAGTTATCGCCGCTTTGCGTTGGCTCGCCAAAGAAATGGATCGTCGTTATGATATTTTAGAAGCTGAAGCTGTCCGTGATGTGCAGTCTTACCATAAAAATGTTTTAGCCAAAGCTTTGACTTCAACTGGTTCCGAGAAAAATGCTGATGAAGAAGTTGAGCGTATGCCCTATATTGTGGTAATTATTGATGAACTCGCTGATATTATGACTTCCTATCCTCGAGAATTGGAAGCGGCGGTTGTGAGGCTGGCTCAAATGTCCCGAGCAGTGGGTATTCATTTAATTCTCTCAACTCAACGGCCATCAGTAGAGGTTATCACTGGTTTGATTAAAGCTAATATCCCATCACGAATTGCCCTTCAGGTTGCCTCCCAGATTGATTCTCGAACAATTTTAGATACGGCTGGTGCCGAAAAATTATTAGGGGCGGGAGATATGCTTTATATTTCAGGTGAAATGTCAAAACCGGTACGTTTACAATCGGCCTTCATTAATGAGGAAGAACTCAAGAAAGTGGTCAATCACTTAGCCAATCAATATGCTGATAATTTGCCCAGTGATTTAAATTTGAGCGCCGAAGAAGCAATCTCTAATAGTGAAAGATCAGGTAACAGCAAAACTTTGTTTGCCGACGATTTCGGCGGGAACAGCGCTGACGATGACCTTTACGAAGATGCTCGAATCGCCGTGTTAGAAGCAGGAAAGGCTTCAGCTTCCTATCTTCAACGCAAGCTTAAGGTTGGTTACGCCCGAGCCGCTCGCCTATTAGATATGTTAGAGGAACGAGGGGTTATTGGCGTTGGGGTCGGAGCAAAACCACGAGAGGTTTACGGTGCCCGAGTTGATGAAGAAACTAACGGCGTTAATGATATCGCGCCATGATGATGGTGGCTAAAAAAGATTATCGTTTCTTGGTAAAACCATTTCTCCTGGGATTGGTCGTTCTATTGATCATTGGTTATTCAGGATTAAAATTGAAAGATTTCTTGACAGGCCCGCAGGTGGTAATCACCTCGCCAAGTGACGGAGCGACCATAAAAAAGAATTTTGTTAGCGTTCAAGGCAGGGCTGAAAGAATCAGTCAACTTTATTTGAATGGTAAAAAAATTTTTACCGATGAACAAGGCAACTTTAATGAGTCGTACCTTCTCGCCAATGGTTACAATCTTTTGGAAATCATTGCCAATGACCAATTTGGACGACAAATAATCAAGCAATTACAATTAACCACTATAAATTAGCTATGGCAAAAAAACAAAAAGCAGTCAAAGAGGTCGGGATAACTATTGCCGACACGATTCGAATAATTCAAAGCAAATTTGGCGACGAGGCAATTATGAAATTAGGCGACAAACCTAAAGTTGGCATTGATGCTGTTCCGACCGGATCACTCGCCCTTGATGCCGCGCTGGGAGTTGGCGGTGTTCCCCGTGGACGAGTTATTGAAATTTTTGGCCCAGAATCATCAGGTAAGACGACCTTAGCTCTTCATATCGTAGCCGAAGCCCAAAAAAAGGGTGGAGTTTGCGCCTTTATTGATGCTGAGCATGCCATGGACCCAGAGTACTCTAAACGCCTAGGAGTTAATATTGACGAACTTTTGATTTCACAACCTGACTATGGCGAACAAGCGCTCGAGATCTCCGAAAGCTTAGTCCGTTCCGGTAAAATTGACGTTGTCGTCATTGACTCGGTGGCCGCCCTAACGCCGAAAGACGAGATTGAGGGTGATGTTGGTGATTATCACGTTGGCAAGCAGGCTCGTTTAATGTCTCAAGCTTTGCGCAAGATGACTTCGATTGTCGACCGCAGTAAAACGATGGTAATTTTCATCAATCAAATTCGAATGCAGATTGGAGTAATGTTCGGCAATCCAGAAACAACCCCGGGTGGTAAAGCGCTTAAATTCTATTCCTCGGTTCGTTTGGATGTGCGTCGAATTGCCCAGATTAAAAAAGGTGACGAAGTGATCGGCGGACGAATTCGAGTGAAAGTAGTGAAAAATAAAGTCGCTGCTCCTTTCCGTCAGGCTGAATTTGATCTTCTTTATAATGAAGGGATCTCGCCTGAAGGCGAATTGCTGGCGATTGGTGAAAAATACGGCCTAATTAAAAAATCTGGCGCCGCTTATACCTATACTCCTGATACTAAGGTGACCCACGAAGTTAAACTCGGCCGTGGTTATGATGCCGCTCGATTGTTCTTGCGCGAAAATCCCGAACTCAAAACCGAATTGATTGAAAAACTAAAACCTTTTCTCTCGGGTGAAAGTGTTAACAAAAAAAAGGCTGAGGACTAATTAAAGTTGTCTGATCGTCTAATTTAAGTTAGGATCTTTAGGTATGTTGGAATATAACGAAATCAAGCCCCGTAAAATTATTGTCTATGATGGTGCGCCGTTTGAGGTTTTAAGTTCGCACGTTTTTCGTAAGCAACAACGTAAACCAGTCAATGCTGTTAAGATGAAGAACTTGCTGACCGGCAAATTAATGGAAATTTCTTTTCACCAAAATGAAAAAGTTGAGACAGCTGAAGTAGAAAAACGTCGAATAAAATACTTATATGCCGACCGACAGGGTGAATATTGGTTCTGCGAAGAAAATGATCCGAGTCAGCGTTTTAAACTTGAGGCTGAACAAATTGGCGAACAAATTCATTTTGTTAAAGAAAATGCCCTAATTAACCTTATTTCTTTTCAAGAAAAAATTCTCGGGATTGAAGTACCAATTAAAGTTGAGCTTAAAGTAACAGAAGCGGCTCCAGCGGTTAAAGGTAATACCGTCCAAGGTGGCTTAAAACAAGTAACGGTTGAAACTGGCTTCAATGTCAACGTGCCAATGTTTATCAACGAAGGCGATGTACTTCGCATCAATACCGAGACGGGCGAATACGTAGAGCGGGTAAATTAGCCAACCAAGTATGGCAACAGGGCTAAGAAGCGGGCGCGTTTGACGGCGGTCGACAACGATCGTTGATGCTTGGAGCAAACGCCGGTTCGTCGATGTTTATTGATGCGCAAATGAGTATCTAGATAATTTTTTAATGACTCTACATCTTTATAGTCCACCTCTTTCACATTATTAGTGCAGAATTGGCATTGTCGAAGATTATAGTTGGTTGTTTTTTTAATTATCATAATATTTATTTTATCTTGAGTAATGTCGAAAGATTAAAAGGGAATATCATCAGGGTTAATTTCTTCTTCGGGATATTGAATCGTTTCTAGCTCTGGCGTTTGATTGGCGGGACTTTGAGTGGCTGGTGATGATTTAACACCGGTCGCCGATTCCTGGTTACTAGCGACAGCCTCGCCGGCCGGTTCGGCTGACAAACGCTTGGGACCAAATTGAAAACTGTCAACAATAATTTCTGTCCGATACTTCTTGGTACCATCTGGGGCATCCCAACTGCGAGTTTGCAAGCGTCCCTCGACTAAAATTGAACTCCCCTTCTTCATATACTGAGCAATGGTCTCGGCCTGTGGTCCAAAAGCCACAATGTTATGATATTGCGTATCTTCTTGCTTAACGCCATTACGATCCTTATAAAAACGAGTTGTCGCAATTGAAAAATTAGCAACCGCCGCCCCTGACGGCAAAGCCCGTTTCTCCGGATCGCGAGTCAAATTGCCAATAATAAAAGCTTTATTTAAATACATGATTTTAATTTAAGTGACTGGTTCAACTAATTTATCAATTTCTTTGTCAATCTCCTTATCTAATTCTTCGGAGGACAGAACGGTTTTTTCTTCTTCTTTTTTAGGCATCAGTCGTTCAATTTCAAATGGTTTGTCATCACGTCGAGCAAAACTACGTTTGGGAACAACAATATTCTCTGAGCCCTTGGGCATTGAAATTAACAGTAGGCGAACAAGATTGTCTTCTTTGGCCCAATTAGCTTCAAGTTTGACGGCCATTTGGGGTAAAACTTTAAAACGTAAGGCGCCAAAATAGGCATCAGAAAATTTGGTATGCTTATTATCAATAATCTTGGTAATAACATAAGCCAAATGAAGCATTTTGGGCTCCAAATCACTGGTAATTTCTCCCCCAGCTGTTTCAATTGGAGTCTTAATTAGTTTTTCAACTGTCTTAATTACCTCTTCCGCCGGCAAATAAGGCACCAGGAGGTACCCAATTTCGTAAATTTTTCGCTCATCCACTTTATCCATAACAGCGCTTATGTTATCAGCTTTTTTTAGAAAAGTCAAAACCATAAAATCTTCCTGCGTTTTCGACTAAGGCTGTTAAAATCTCCCCTTTTGACTCGGGGCGAAGATCAATAATGCGTTCAGCGACAAATTGAACATAAGCCGGTTCATTGCGGGCCCCGCGATGCGGAACCGGCGTTGCAAAAGGTGCGTCTGTTTCAGCCATAATTCGATCTAGAGGCATCTTTTTAATCATTTCGTCATATTGATCAGTAAAAGTAATTACTCCAGGAAATGATAAATAACCGCCAAGATCCAAAAACTTTTTAGCTGTTGACCAGTCGCTGGTAAAAAAGTGCATATTGAATTGCAATTTGTCTCCTACTGTCTTTTTATAGTCACTTAAAATCTCATAAACATCAGCATACGCAGAACGGCAATGAATCATTAATGGCTTTCCTACGGTGAGCGCTAACTCAATATGTTTTTTAAATAATTCTTTCTGTCTTGCTATAACAGAATCTTTAGTAGACACTGGTAATTGAAAATATTCCAAGCCACACTCGCCAATCGCCACGACTTTTTCATCTTTGGCTAGATTTTTGATAGTTTCAAAATTACTGTCATTACTTTCTGTCGGATGAAGTCCGACGGTGCACCAGGCTCCGTTACCTAGCTCTTTAACTTGTTCTAGTGCTAGTCTTGAAGACTCTTCGTCGGCCCCGACATTGACGAAATAAGTGTCATTGTCAATTGTTCGCCTACCCACTTCCCGCCAGTCTTTTTCAAACTGCATATTTAAGTGTGTATGCGCGTCAAAAAATTTCGGAGTCATTTTATTTGCGTTCAAAAAGCGATGTCGGCATTTTGTTGGCTTTAACGGCTTCTTTTATTAGGACGGAAGTTGTTGGCAGGATTGGATTAAGCATTCGACCGATCGTGTAAAGCTCGACCACTAATTCTTCGATGATTTTAAGTGCTTCCCCTTTGTTTGTTTTGATCAATTTAAATGGTTCAGTTTTTTGAATTTTATTATCTAAGTCACTTATTTTTTGCCAAATCAGATTGGCCGCTTGACCAATTTCATAATTAGCCAACGCTTCTATAAATTTAGCCGGAATTGATTCTACTGGTAAATCCGGACGAGTTTCAAGATGAGTCTCTGACATTTTCATAATTCGGCTAGTTAAATTTCCTAGACCATTAGCAAGATTAGCATTATAGGCTTCTTTAAATCGCTCCCAGGTAAAATCGGAATCCTCAAAGAGGGAAAATTCCCGCGCCACAAAATAGCGCAGGGCATCAGTGCTGTATTTCTCGACAATTTCCAAGGGATTGATAACGTTACCAACACTTTTACTCATTTTTTGTCCGTCGCTAGTAATGAAACCATCGATAATAATTTGTTTGGATGGTGGAAGATTTACCGACATAAGCATCGCCTGCCACATGGCTGTCTGTTGACGCAAATTGTCTTTACCACAATATTGAACTACACCTCCCGACACCCCCCACCATTTATTGAATGTCGTTAAG
>CAZRQY010000007.1:0-13815 GCA_964602495.1 uncultured Candidatus Saccharibacteria bacterium | reverse complement strand
AGTAAAGAGAGATTTTGACTTCGGCCAATATATTTTTTAGCAATGGAAACAACTAATCGTAAATTAGCAGTGGCCAAGTCTTTTTTGGAATCTAAATTACCCGCTAAAATTTGTTTGGCTAATTCTTTTTCTTCGGCACCAGTTAAGAGTTTGTGTTTACCAATTTCGCGTAAGTACATTTGGACCGAATCAAGCGAAACATCACTGCGTCCAACTTTGATTTTGCTATCAATCTTGATATCCGAATCAAGTAAACTACCCTCTTCTAAAATATCAACCCCCACCTCTTCTAGTTTAGTGTATAACTGATCTAACCAAATAATATCATTCTCAATATTTGGAAAATCTTTGAGGATCTCTGAATAAGTAATAAAACCACGACTTCGTCCTCTGGTAACTAGCGCTTCGACTTTTTGATTAGTCTTTTCCTCTAAACTCTGCCCGCTTTTTTTAATCACCAAAGCCTCTTTTTTATTAATAACGGTTGAAGATTTAAGTGATTTCCTTCTCAGCGGTTTTTTTAATTTCTTGGGCTTTTTTGACTTAGGCTTAACCTTAGTCTTGGTTTTAACTTTCTTAACTTTTTTGACCTTCTTGACCTTCTTGACCTTCTTGGCCTTCTTGGCCTTCTTCACTTTCTTCACCTTCTTGATTTTCTTTTTGACACTTTTAGTTTTTGATTTTTTCTTAACCATATGATTATTTATCCCGTCTCTAGCGGGATTTTTTTAATTTATTAATCGCGACTGATAATTCTTGACATTTTTTTAAACTGGCTTCCAATCCGACTTCATCTTTATTCTTTTCAGCCAATTGCACTTCAGTGAAAGCCTGCTGTAATTCGGCCTTTAAGCTCTCTCCTTGCCAATTATTGGCCAAATCCTCAAATTCGGTGGGAAGATCCCCTTTTGGATCATACCAGAGCTCGGCCGTTAACGCCAAGTGCTTTTTATCTGTCTCGGTGATTTTTGTTTTGGCCGTAAAAACTTGTTCCCCCCATAATTCGATTAACTTTTGGGATAATTTTTCTTTCTCCCCTTTTTCGGCTAGCAAAAAGTACAGTCCTAAAATTTTTTCTTCGATTAATTTTTGTCGACTTCCTCCTTCACCTAAGGCTTCGGCGGACTGAGCCGGAGCCGCTGAAGGATTTAAAGTCTCCGGCTCAGTAATTTTTATTTTCTGCAAATCATGCCAAATTGCTTCTTCATTAATATGAAGCAAATTGGACAATTTCGCGATAAAATGCGCTTGTTCCATTTTTTTATCAAGCGCCTTAATGTACGGTAAAATATAATTATTAACGGCTAAATTGAGATCTAAACCAGTTTTACCTTCTTCTTGTAAAGTGTCAATCATAAAATCAATATAATGTTTAGCTTCACTGATGACCTGAAGCCATTTGGTCGGATCAGTTTTAATCACCTCAGCGGGATCTTGGCCACTCGGCAGCTTGGCAATTTTAACATTGATTTCTTCCTGTCTGATTAAGTTAATCGCTCGCCAAGAAGCCTGGAGTCCAGCTAAATCATAATCATAAGCTAAAACAATATTATCAGTTAGTCGTTTGATTAAATTAACCTGATCAGCGGTCAGGGCCGTACCGGAAATAGCAACGGTATTTTTTGCTCCGGCTTGATGAGACATAATCAAATCCATTTGTCCCTCAACAAAAATACATTCGTCGTTCTGCCTGATCGCTTGCTTGGCCCGATCATAACCATAAAGAATCTTGGATTTATTATAAAGTTCAGTTTGGGGCGTATTGATATATTTGGCCGTGGTCTCCGTCTCCGCTCCGAAAATCCGCCCTGAAAAACCAACTATTTTGCCGGTGGCATTCGCCAAGGGAAACATTAAGCGTGAACGAAAACGATCATAGCCACGTGAGGCCTTAGGTCCAGCATTGGTGTTTAAAATAACCAGACCAACTTTAACCATTTCGTCTTCGCGATAACCTAAACGAAGTAATTGATCATAAACTTCGCGCCAAGCTTCGGGCACAAAACCCAGACGAAAATCCTTGAGACTCTGTTCGGTCAATCCTCGTTTAAGCAAATAATCAGTCGCCTCTTTGTTTTGGGTTAATTGACCAATATAAAAATTAGTAGCCGCTTCAAGTAAATCAAATAATCGATTACTAATAGCTTTGTCATTCCGACGTAAGGGTTCAAGTTCGACTCCAGCTCGGTCGGCCAAAAGACACAAGGCTTCAATAAAATCAAGACCTTCTATTTCTTGGACGAAGCTAATTAGGTCACCCCCACGATTACAGCCGAAACAATGGTAAGAGCCGCGAGTCGGCGAAACGAAAAAGGAAGGGGTTTTTTCATTGTGAAAAGGGCAACGTCCCCGGTAATTAATCCCCGCTTTTTCCAGCTTCAAGTAAGAGCCGACGACATCGACAATTGAAAGCTTCGCCTTGATTTGTTCAACCGAAGACGCCATTAAACTTATTGTATCATCTTTTTAATCTTCTTGGGGGGTAGCTACAATTCCCTCGTTAGTGACTATTTCCTCAATTAATTCCTCACCATAATTAGGAATCAGACCGGTACCGGCCGGAATTAATCGACCAATAATCACATTTTCTTTTAGCCCACGAAGTTTATCAAGACCACCATTGACCGCAGTGTTAATAAGAACCTTAGTTGTGTGTTGGAAGGAAACGGCTGACAAGAAACTGGCCGTCGAAAGCGCGACTTCGGAAATGCCAAGCAGAGTCAGATCGGCCGTAGCCTCTTGTTTGCCGTCAGCTTTGACCAGATTATTTTCTTCAATAAATTCAAAGAGTTCCACAATTTCACCAGAAACAAAATTAGCTTCTCCCGGGTCTTTAATCTTGCGGCGAGAGAACATCTGACGAATAATTAATTCAATGTGTTTACGAGCAATATTGACACCCTGTAATTCGTAAATGGCATTAATTTCTTTGATAATATAATTTTCAGTGGTATCCTTGCCAGCCAATTTAAAGAGCGCGGGTAATTCAGCTGGTCCGTCTGTTAACAAATCTCCTTTCTTAATTGTCGCTCCTTTCTTAACCAAAACAGTGCGCATGAGCGGTACGCTAAACTCTAAACTATTGTCGCCAGATTTTTTGCGATGTTCAGGGTCAACGAGAACACTGATAATATATTCCTTGCCCTCGTTGCGAACTTCGATCACTTGGCCATTAACCGGCGAAATAATAGCTGGATTTTTGGGTATTCGACGTTCAAAGATTTCTTCAACTCGTGGCAAACCGCCAACAATATCAACTCCACCAGTACCGATACCACCGGAGTGTTTAGTCCTCATCGTTAATTGAGTACCCGGTTCACCGATGGCTTGAGCCGCGACGATACCAACTGGTTGTCCAATAGCAACTAAAATATTTCGTCCCATATCGAGACCATAACATTTTTGACATAATCCCTTGAGTGATTTACAGCTAAGAGGTGAGCGAATCAAAACTTCAGTAATGCTCTCGGCTTCAATTTGCGCCACATCAGTTTTAGTTAAGAGCTGTCCTCGTTTAAATAGGGTGGTGCCGTCGGTCTTAATAATATCTTTGGCGAGAACTCGTCCCTTAATTAAGTTACCAATACCCGAGTCAAGAGAAGCGATAAGATCTTGAGTAATTAATTTACCTTCACGATCACCGCAATCTTCTTCGGTAATAATAATATCTTGTGAGACATCAACCAGTTTACGAGTCAAATAACCAGCTTTAGCCGTATTAAGAGCCGTATCCGCCAGAGTTTTTCTTGAACCATGAGTGGTGATAAAATATTCAAGCGGTGATAAACCCTCCTTGTAGCACGGGATAATCGGGAAGTCGATCAAACGTCCAGCTGGGTTAATAATTAAACCTTTCATTCCGGCCATTTGTACCACCTGACTAATTGACCCACGAGCATTAGAGTCAATCATATAGGAAACTGAACCTTCTTTAGTCAGTGTTGCGGGAATAGCTTTTTCAACTTTATTTTTAGCGTTATTCCAAACTTCAATCACTAGGCGATAGCGTTCATTGGCAGAGAGAAGGCCATCGTTGTAATTATTTTCAATTTTCTCGACTTCTTGTTTCGCTTCGGCGATAATCGCCCCTTTTTCAGCCGGTACCCGAACATCGTCCATACCCCAAGTAATACCTGACTTCGTTGAATATTTAAAACCAAAATTCTTAATTTTATCAAGAATGACGGCTGAAGCTTCAACACTGTAACAAGCGATAATATTTTCAACTAATTTAGACATTGATTTGCCGGTCACTTCTTTATTGTAATAAGGATAATCAGCTGGCAAATTATTATTAAAGAGCAGGCGACCAACTGAGGTTTCAAAGACTTGACCAGCAAATTCTTGGTAACGTTCCTTGTCAGTAGCCATCACTTTGATCCCAGCCCGTAAATCTAATTCGCCGAAATCGTAGGCTAAAATCGCATCATGGGGAGAGGAAAAGCTTTTACCTTCACCCTTGGAACCTGGGACAATTTTAGTTACCCAAAAACTACCGAGAACCACGTCGAGGCGCATATTAACGACTGGATCGCCACTACCTGGCTTTAGGATATTACGATTAGCCGCAATAATTTCGCGTGCTTCTTTTTGAGCAATGGCCGAAAGCGGGACGTGAACAGCCATTTGGTCACCATCAAAGTCGGCGTTGAAGGCAGCACAGGTCAGAGGATGTAATTGAATAGCATTACCTTCGATTAAAATAGGTCGAAAGGCCTGAATGCCCAAACGGTGCAAAGTCGGGGCGCGATTTAAGAGAACATATTTATCCTTAATAACTTCTTCGAGAATCGCCCAAACTTCTGGCACGCCTTCGTCAATCAGACGACCAGAACCGCGGATATTATAAGCTAATTCATCTCTTAAAATGCGTGAGATAATGAACGGTCGAAAAAGTTCGAGGGCCATTTGCTTTGGCAAACCACATTCATCGAGCGCTAACTCTGGTCCGACCACAATCACTGAGCGACCAGAATAATCAACTCGTTTACCTAAAAGATTTTGGCGAAATCGGCCTTGCTTACCTTTTAGATTATCAGCCAACGATTTAAGCGGTCGACGGCCAGCTTGATTCATCGCCCCATCGCCACCGCCTTGGCGCATAGCGTTATCTAAGAGCGCATCAACGGCTTCCTGTAAGATCCTTTTTTCATTACGGAGAATAACTTCCGGAGCATCTAGTTCGATTAATTTCTTTAAACGATTATTTCGATTAATCACTCGTCGATAAAGATCGTTGACGTCAGAAGTCGCATGTCGACCACCATCAAGCGCCACCATTGGCCGCAGAGCCGGTGGAATAATCGGAATTACTTTCAAAAACATCCATTCCGGGCGAACCCCTGAACGTTCAAGTGATTTTACTAAATTATAACGTTTAAGAATTTTAGGTTTTTCAAGTGAACTGCTTTTTTCAAATTGAACTCCTAATTTCTCGTGTAATTTAGTGAGATTGATATCTTTAAACACCGAGTGAATTGTCTCGGCCCCTAAACCAGCCTCAAAGACTGGCCCATACTTAAGCGACCAGCGGTGATAAGTAATTTCATCAATTACTTTCCAAGGAGCAATGCTGTCTATTTGACGTTTGGTTTCTTGAAATGATAATTTTAATTTTTCCCGTTCGGTCTCGTCTTTAATTAATTTAATTTTTTGTTTATATTCGCTATCGAGTTCACGTAAAATTCTAGTTTTCTCCTCTTCATTAACCTTGGTAATAAGGTAACCGGCAAAATAAATCACCTTTTCCACTTCAGCTACCGACAGACCTAAGATTAAACCAATCCGTGAAGGCACGCCACGGACAAACCAAATATGAGCCACTGGGCTTGCTAATTCAATATGACCCATCCGTTCACGACGGACGATAGAACGAGTAACTTCCACTCCACATTTTTCACAGACAATATCTTTATAGCGAATACGCTTATATTTACCACAATAACATTCATAATCCTTTTCTGGACCAAAAATCCGCTCGTCAAAGAGACCCCCTCGTTCTGAGCGACCAGAGCGATAATTGATCGTTTCTGGTTTAGTTACTTCACCGTAAGACCAGTCTAAAATGCGTTCTGGTGAGGCTAATTTGATTGAGACCGCATTGAAATCGGCAATTCTCTCAACCCGACCGGGACGTTTAGTTGAACCAGCTTGATCAATCAATTCTTCTGGAATTTCGGCTACGCGAGGCTCAATGTTCTTGGAATCATTTTTCATAATTAATCTTCGATTAGTAATTAATCAAGTTTTTTTAATTCAATATCCAAAGCTAGACCTTTAGGCTCGTTAATCATCACATTAAACGAGGCTGGGATATTAGGTTGCTTTATTATTTCGCCCTTAACGATCGAATCAAAAGCTGAAGATCGTCCAACAATATCATCAGATTTAATTGTTAACATTTCGCGCAAAACATAAGCCGCGCCATAGCCTTCAAGTGCCCAGACTTCCATTTCACCAAAACGCTGACCACCACCTTGTGATCGCCCGCCCAACGGCTGTTGGGTGATAAGCGAATAAGGCCCAATTGAACGCATGTGAATTTTATCCTCTACCATATGGGCTAGCTTCAAAATGTACATATAACCAATAGCCACTTTTTGATCAAAGACTTCACCAGTTTGACCGTCAAGAAGACTAACCTTGCCATTTTCAGGAAAACCAGCTGATTTTAATTCTTCTTCAATCTCATCATTAGTCACTCCAGCAAAAACTGGAGTGATGGCTTGATAACCCAAAGTATTAGCCGCTAGGCCTAAATGCATTTCGAAAATCTGGCCAAGATTCATACGGGAAGGTACGCCAAGCGGAGTAAGAATAACATCCACCGGTGTGCCATCGGCCATAAATGGCATATCCTCTTCAGGTAAAATCTTGGAAATAACACCCTTGTTACCGTGACGGCCAGCCAATTTATCCCCGGTTTGAACATTACGAATTTGCGCGATTTGAATTTTAACTTTTTTAATGATCCCCGATTCCAATTTATCACCTTGTTCCCGTGAAAATACCTTAACCCCAATGACTCGCCCTTTGCGACCATGAGGAATACGGAGAGAACTATCCTTAACATCACGCGCTTTATCACCAAAGATGGCGCGTAATAATCTTTCTTCTGGTGTTAATTCAGTCTCCCCCTTGGGAGTAATTTTGCCGACTAAAATATCATTTTGCTGAACTTCGGCTCCTAAACGAACAATGCCATCCTCGTCAAGATTTTTTAATTTAGCTTCGCCGACGTTGGGAATATCATGAGTAGTAATTTCCGGACCAAGTTTAGTATCGCGCACATTGGTTTCAAATTCTTCAATATAAATAGAGGTGAATTTGCTCTTCTTGACTAGTCGTTCAGATAAAATAATTGCATCTTCGTAATTGGCTCCGCCCCAAGGCATAAAGGCCACAAAAACATTTTGACCAAGGGCTAATTGACCATCAACAGTTGAAGACGAATCGGCTAAAAGATCGCCTTTCTTTATCGTGTCACCGATATTAACGATTGGTCGATGATGAAAACAGGTATAATCATTAGTCATTTTAAAATTAGCCAATGGATAAGTGTCGCCTTTACCATCTTCTTTCTTAACAACAATATGCTGACCATCAGCCTTAATAACTTTCCCCGCATTTTGGGCCAAGACCAAACGCCCTGAATCGTGAGCAACTCGATCTTCGGCGCCAGTCGCAACTAAAGCGACTTCGGGGCAAATACAGGGCACCGCCTGTTTCTGCATGTTTGAACCCATGAGAGCACGGTTGGCATCGTCATGTTCCAAAAATGGAATCATGGAAGTCGCAATGGAATAGGCTTGATTCGGGGCCACATCGATATACTCTACCTCCTCGCGTTTAGCTAAACCGGGATTAGCATGGCGACGGACTTCGATAAAATCATCAAGCAATTTACCATTTTCGTCGTAAGAAACACTCGCATGAGCAATGACATATCGTTCTTCTTCTAAGGCATTTAGAAAAATTACTTCACCAGTAATCCGTCCTTTTTCAACCTTACAGTAAGGTGCTTCAATAATGCCAAAATCGTTAACTCGAGCGTAAGATGCTAAGTGTAAAATCAAACCAATATTCGGCCCTTCTGGTGTGTGAATTGGACAAACTTTACCATAATGAGAAGAGTGAACATCACGAACTTCAAGTCCAGCCCGTTCTCGTGTTAAACCACCTGGACCAAGAGCAGAAAGAGTTCGCAAATGCTCAAGTTCGGCCAGTAAATTTTCTTGGCTCATGAATTGAGATAATTGATTCGTCGAGAAAAATTCTTTCAACCGAGCCTGAAGCGGACGAGGAGAAATAATTTGAACCGGCAAAAGAGTTGTGACATCAACGGTTGACATGCGATCTTGAATATTACGCTTCATTTGCATTAAACCAACCTTAAGTTTAGCTTGGAGCATTTCACCGACACAACGTACTCGACGAAAACCGAGATGATCAATATCATCCTCTTTGGCATTTTTTTCAGTATTAAGAGTAATGATATTAGCCACAATTGTGACAATATCCTCAAAAGAAAGGGTGCGATCTTCTTCTTTTTCATCACCAGCTTTTTTACCTGTCTGCATTGGTAGATTAAAACGTTGATTAAAACGCACGCGTCCAACTAGAGATAAGTCATATTTCTCACGATCAAAAAGACTTCGAACAAATTCTTTAGAATTGGCTGGTGTGGCTAGGTCACTATCGCGTAAACGTTTATAAATTTCAACAAATGAATCAATCGCCGTTTTAGCATAATCTTTCTCCAGCGCTTTCTGAATATAGGAAATATCCACCTTGTGGTCAGCAAAGATTTTCACCAATTGTTCATCGTTTAATTCTTGACCGGCCCGTTCGGCGAAAACTCGCAACAGCGAAGTTATGGGAAATTTACGCTTACGGTCAATCCGAACATAAATAACGTCATCAACTTCGGTTTCAAATTCAATCCAAGCGCCACGAGCCGGAATAATTTTAGCACCAAAAAACTTCCGACCCTTGATTTCATTAGCGGTGAAGAAAACACCAAAGGAGCGCGCTAATTGCGGAACAATAACACGTTCGATGCCATTAATAATGAATGTGCCATGATTGGTCATTAAAGGAAAATCAGCTAAAAAGATTTCTTGTTCTTTTTCTTGATTGAGCGACTTATTGGTCAACTTAACTCGTACTCGTAGTGGGGCATCATAAGATAGATTATTATCGCGGGCATAATACTCATCATATTTAGGTTCATCAAGCTGAAAGCCGACAAATTCTAAAGAGAATTTTTTGTCTGAGTAATCTTTGATAGGTGAGTATTCTTTGAATAATTCCTTTAAGCCTTCTTTGATTAACCAGTGATAAGATTTATTCTGAATTTCAACCAAATCAGGCATTGAAGCTAGAGGCTTCTTATAGTGCGAGAAATATTTTTTCTTCATTACAAAGAGTGGTGTTTAGGCGAAAATTTATAAAAACAAAATCCTAAATTAAGCGAAAATTAATAAGGTTTATTCCCAGAACCAAAGTCCCAAGAACGCCCGAGGCTATGTCTCGGGGAACCGGTTAAAAAGAGATTTTTATTAGCGAGAGTTACATCAAAAACTCAATCCAGTCTGACTGGTTTTTATCATAGCTGAAGTCAAACCAAATGTCAAACTTCTTTCCTGTCAAGGGGCATAATCTGTGGATAACTCGATTTTGAGCTTGACAGAGGTCAATTATATCCCAACAGCCATACCCTGTAGATAGCTTGCTGTTCTACGGGGTTTTTGTTTGTAAAAATGTTAACAATTTGTGACGGCCGTCCAAAAGTGTTAACAAATTTTCCTATTACAAATACGACCGTTAAGACCTTTAATTTAATAGGAATTACTTTTTCTTCATCCGCCACTTATCAATCTCGGCATGGTGGCCGGAGAGGAGGATTTTGGGGACACGATATTTTTTACCTTTGTATTCTAAAACCTCGGGTCGAGTATAATGAGGATATTCGAGGCCATTATCGCCTACTTTATTATCTTTCTCTTTTTTTAATAACAAATTCCAATGAGATTCTTCAGCCAGTGACTCTAAGCGGATAACCCCGGGCACCAGCCGGGCCACCGCCGAAGCCACCACCATCGCCGCGATGTCGCCATCGGTTAAAACATAAGGACCAATCGAAATTTCTTCGGCCTTCAACGCTTTTTTGACTCGCTCATCAATCCCCTCGTAACGGCCAGTGATAAAGATTATATCTTCATATTTTTTAGCCCAATCGTAGGCAATTTTTTGATTAAAAATTTTTCCCTTGGCGGAAAAGACGACTATTTTTTTCTGGCCCTTTATTTTTTTCTCCACTTTAGTAAACGCTTTCAAAATCGGTTCCGCTTGCAAGACCATCCCCGCGCCGCCGCCATAGGGTTTATTATCAACCTGCAAATACGGTTTGGTATTTTTGTTTTGCGACTTTGTCGATTTGACGAAATCGCGCGGGTTATAAAAGTTAAACTTGATTTTATTTCTTTTTTGCGCCCGCCCCAAAATCGACGAATTCAAATAGCTCGCCAGCGCGTCAGGGAATAAAGTGATAATGTGAAAATTTAACATACAAAAAAACCGTGCTCTTATTGTAGCACGGTTTTTTGTTGTTGTAAATTTTAGAGATCCTTCAGGTCATCCATGGCGGCATCAACCGAACGAGTTGCGCTCCCGGTTGGAACGGTGGCCGGACGCATTCCCCCTTCTGGTTCGTTGATCTTCAAGTTAACACGGGCATTCATTTTCATCCCAACTACTCGCAGTAAGGTACGAATTGCCTTGGCAGTATTGCCTTGACGACCGATAATTTTACCCATATCGATAGGGTCAACTTCGAGCGTCATTAACACACCCATTTCATCTACCTTGCGATCAATTTTCACAGCCTCTGGTTTATCAACAAGAGCTTTAACGACAAATTCGAGAAATTGTTGATCTTGGTTCATTGCAGTAAATCTTTTGGTACTGATAATCTTTCGACCTGACCGATTCGGTCCTGACTAATTCAATAATAAGGTTATTCTAAATTTTTGTCAAAAAGCTTTTTTGTTTTTATGAAGTTTCTTTTTTTACCTCTTCTTTTTCCACTTCTTCGGCCACCACTTCTTTTTCCACAACCGCTTCAACTGGAATTTCATCAGTTTTAACTTCTTTGGCCTTTTGGGCTTGAGCCTTTTTGCCTAATTTCTTAGATGAGACATCAATGGTTGAACCAGTAACGATGCCTTTTTTAATTAAAAGATTATTGACCGTGTCCGAGGTCTTGGCCCCTAGTGAGAGCCAATGGTTAATCCGCTCAGCCTTGAGTTCGGTGCGGTTAGCGCGAGCGTCATGTGAACCAACCACTTCGATGACCTTACCGGTCTTGGCCGCTTCGCGAGAATCAACAACAACAGCCCGGAAAGAAGGGTCATTTTTACGGCCAACACGCTGTAATCTAATCGTTAACATGTAATTAAAATACTAACAAAATAATGGTAAAACGTCAACAAATCGTGCTATACTCCCAAAATGACTAAAAAGAAAAAAGAGACTCCAGTCAAAAAAGAAAAGATCTTTGTCGATAGCGAAGGGCTCGAAATACCCTTCCCAGAAGAAGTTGAGCGTGAAGCTAAACAAATCGCCCAAACCGGTCAAGCCAGGATTAAAGACGAATCTAAGGAAGGCAAGCGTCGCGATTTTCGCGCGATCACCACTTTTACCATTGATCCGATACGAGCCCGTGATTTTGATGATGCTCTATCTCTCCGAGAATTACCTAACGGCCAATATGAAATCGGTGTGCATATTGCCGATGTTTCTTTTTACGTCCGTCCCGGCACTAAACTTGATGATGAGGCCCAAAAACGCGCGACTTCGATTTATCTCGTCGATCGCGTTTTGCCAATGCTCCCCTCAACCCTTTCTGATGATTTATGCAGTTTGAAACAGGACGTTGATCGACTCGCCTTTTCGGCCGTTTTTACCATGGACAGCGAAGCTAATATTTCGAATCAATGGTTTGGTCGAACTATTATTAATTCTGACCGACGCTTTACGTATGAGGAAGTCGAGGCCATCATTGCAAATGATGGCCGAGATCCTGAGCCTGTCGAATGGATTAAAGAATTAACACTCTTAAAAAATCTGGCACATAAATTGGATAAAAAGAAAATCAAAGCTGGCGCGCTCGCTTTTGAAGAAGATGAATATGCCTATGAGGTTGATGCTGACGGCAAACCAATTTCAATTATTAAAGAAGAACGCTTAGAAAGCCACAAATTAGTAGAGGATTTTATGTTATTAGCTAATAAACAAGTGGCCGAGCATGTCTCTAAAATTATAAAAAATCAGGATCACCAATTTGTTTACCGTATCCATGATCAGCCAGATCCCGAAAAACTTCAAGAATTTTTCGCCTTTGCGAAACTCTTCGGTCATAAGATAAAAATAGACCCTTCGACTTCGCTCAGGGCAAATAAAAATATCACTCCCCTCGCCCTCAACGCCTTTCTTAAGACTCTAGCTGGCTCACCCGATGAAGATGTCATTAATGATGCCGCCATCCGTTCAATGAGTCGGGCCACTTATTCAACCAAAAATATTGGGCACTTCGGTCTCGCGTTCAAACATTATACTCACTTTACCTCTCCTATTCGTCGTTATCCCGATCTTCTTGTCCACCGCTTATTTGATTATTATTTGAAGAAAAAACCAGTACCAGTTGAATTATTACAAAGTCTCGATGCCCTTTGTACGCGCGCCAGCGAACGTGAACAATTTGCCACCATTGCCGAGCGCGATTCAATTAAACTCGCCCAATGTCGTTATCTAACTGAGCACAAAGATCAAACCTACGATGGTATTATTGCTTGGTTAGCCAATTTTGGTCTCTTTATTGGGGAACTTTCGACCGGGGCCCGAGGACTTGTCCACTTTAGCAACCTACCTAAAGATTATTATATTTTTGATGAAAAGAAGATGTTGGTAAAAGGCAAACGCACTGGCACCACCTACCGCCTCGGCGACACTGTTAAAGTTCGCATCCTCTCAGCCGATGAAGAAAAAAGGTTGATTGATTTTGAGATTATTTAGCATATTGAGCGGCCTCGTCTAATTTAATCGAGATTAAACGCGACACCGAATCTGACCCCATCGTCACCCCATAAAGAATACTGGCCCGGGACATTGTTTCGCGATTATGGGTAATTAAGATAAGTTGAGAATACTTAGAAAGATTCTCAATCATGTCGGCATATTTTTTGGAATTTGCTTCATCGAGGGCGGCATCGGTCTCATCAAGAACCAAAAATGGTGGTGGATTAACTTGAGACATCGCAAAAAGAAGAGCGATTGAAGTCAAGGCTCGTTCACCACCTGACAGCATGTCGAGGCCTTTGATCTTTTTGCGCGGTAAATTAACGTTAATTTCGATACCGGGTTTTAGTCCGGTATCGTCCTCCGTAGCTCCTGCCTCGCTGGCAGACAGGTCAAGGAAGGAGGACTCTCCCATATCTTCACTCAAACTTAAATCTTCCTCTTTTTTCTTAACCGGTTTCAGTAATTCCAAATTGGCATTACCACCACCAAATAAAATCGTGAAGAATTTTTGGAATTCTTGATTAATTTTAGTAACTCCAGTGGTAAATTCAACTTCAATTTTGGCACGTAAATCAGCCATCACGATCAACAATGATTCTCGACTTTCCGCTAGGTCGGTGAGTTCGCGAGCCAAAAAAGCGTCCCGAGCAGTGACTTCGTCGTGCTCGCGCAAAACTTCGCCACTTTCCACACCCAGATCTTCTAGGCGAATTTTAATCCGTTCAATCTGACGTC
>CAZRQY010000006.1:0-14552 GCA_964602495.1 uncultured Candidatus Saccharibacteria bacterium | reverse complement strand
GTAATAAATTATCAAATTTGTTTGGGACAAGAAATCTTGATTCTAAGATGATGATATGACATAATTTCTGTGATAATCGTGTCACAGAAAATAGCACCTTAAAGGAGGCTCGATGCGTAAGAAGAGTCGGTTTGACTACGTCGGAATGATCACTTCGCTTCTGGCGTTGATGAGCTTCATAACTCTCATCGCTGGTCTGACGGAACTCGGAGAAACCAAAGTCTTCTGGCTTGTCCTCGGCGGAGTGATGATGATCACGGCCATCGGCTACAGCGTGCAAGTGGCACGAGGGGTGAATAAGTCTGCCCCTTTCCAGGCCGTCAGTTGGTTTGCTCTGGCGTTGGTGATCTTCGCTCTCGACATTTGGATTATTCGGTAGTTGAGGTCAAGACAGTCGGGCTCAATCCGTGAGCTCCAAGCAGAACGCGTTTCTGCCTGGGGCTTTGTTTTTTAAAATAAAAGGAGCGGGAGAATTTCCCCCGCCCACGCGCCGCGCCCACACGCCGTTCGGCTGAAAAGATCAGTCGCTGACTTGAACAACCAACCCTAAGACTTCATCAGGACCAAGCTCTTTTCCTTCTACTCCCGCCCGTTCTAACAATTTGGCGAGAGCTTGAGGTTCAAGATCACCCCCTTGAATGACTAACAACGTTTCTCTACCCTCTCCCGCTTCGGCCATGGTTTTCTCCTTCTCTAAACTCTAAGTTGGGGAACACTTTTTCTCTTTTTATTCTAACCCTAAAAACCCTTAAACGGCAAGGGATTTAGGGGTATTGACTTTATATATTAAGTAGTGTATAATGGAAGTTAGATCAGAATAAGTAGGTTTTTTGACAAAATAGTCCATGGGCGATCTGTTTCGCCTGGGGAAAACATAGGAAAAAAGGAAAAAGAAGGAGTAGTGACATGGAAATCTTGATTGGAATACTCATCGGATTGGTACTTTCCGTCCCGTTTTGGCCATATCTCTTGGCAAAACTTGATCTCTTCTTCACCTTCGTCAAAGAAGGAGAAGCGAAGATCGTCGTCGTCGGAGAGTCGTACGTTAAAACCATCCTTAGCCTTACCGGCTCCAGGCTTGACAGCGAAGGTAAAGTTGTCGAGAACGGTGCTGAGCCACCCCAAAAAGGTCTTCTCGAGAGGTGGTTTGGAGTTTACTTCATCGGCATCCCGCCATTCAGAAAAGTCTTCAGCTATAAACTTCGCTGGATGACCTATCAACCGAAGGAGGACGAGAGTGGGGAGAAAGAGCCGGACGCTAAGGTACAAATCTTGTCTAGTACTTTTGTCATAGACAAGGTGTACTATGGCATGGTCAAAGGCGTGGAAACCTCAGAGGGAATGCCTCTTGATGTTGAATTTCTGGCAACCTTGCGGGTCATCAACCCCTATAGGGCGATCTTCCTCATCAACAATTGGGTTGAGATGGTCATCGATCGGACCGCCCAACAGGTCAGGGTCTACATCGGAACAAAGAAGTACGAGGAGTTACTTCAGAAAGAGACTTCTGCACCTAAAAAGGGGTTTTCCGGCCATGTGATGAAAGCCTTAGCCAAGATAATCGAAGAGGACTACGGCGTCAAGTTTGTTTCCTGTGATATCTTATCGCTTGACCCCCCACCCTCATTCCTAGATGCGACAACGAAGGCCTACACCGTGGGGCAAAAAGCACTAGCGATCAAGGCTCTGGCTAAGGCCGAAGCGGCGGCGATCACTGCTAAGGGTAAAGCCGAAGCGGGAGTAATCGCTGCGGTAGGCGCGAGCGAAGCGAGCGCCTTGACCTCAAGAATAGAAGTCCTCAAGGAAAATAAAGAGGAAAGCGAGATCTTGCTCGCCGCTGAGGTCGGAAAAGCCCTTAGTATCGGTCCGGTTTTTGAAGCTATCGGTCGAGCACTGGGGCTGAAGAAAGAGGAGGGTTGAGATTATGACTATTCTGATTTCGATCCTGATCACCTTCGGAGTGATCGTTGTCCTTCCCTTGGTGATCTCCAAAAGGAAAACTGCCTCTTCCAGCACTCCCCAACCCCCGCCAACGACGACGGCAACAACGCCACCGACGATGCCAGCAAGCCCTAAGAAGCTGACTGCTGGTTGGGTGCTGGTCTGGATTGCGGTCATCGTGTTAGTGGCACCGATTGTCATCGGACTTGGTGGCGAGTGTTTATATCATCACCAAGCAACGACGGTAAGTGCCCAGCCGATCAATCCGCCAACTTGGAGAGACATTCAAATTCTCCGATTGTCGGACAAACCGATCACGATCCCCTGGCCAACCGGGGCACCGATCAAGGGCACAGAATTCCGGACCAATTTAGTTCGAGAGGAAGAGGACAAGGGTCGTCACTTCTGGGTAAAGAGTGGCAATCGCCGATTTGATTTTGACCCCGAGGATGAACTGATGAGGGTCAAGATCATCGGCGGGAAACCGCTTCGACTGTCATCGAAAGACGGCCGACCATTAACCATCACCTTCCGGTGGAAATACTGAGGGTGATACCAAATGTGAAGCACCGGGTGCTTCACATCAGAAACCTACAAAAGCAGAAAAGCAATCGCCGCATCGAAGATTCGATGTGGCGATTTTACTTTTTATTTTCACGAGCTAACTAAACTCAGTTCATTAAGTCGACGATCGTGTTAGTGATAACATATATAAAGCCATAGACTGAAGCCATTATCGCTATCCCGACCAAACCCCAAACGATTTTGTCCCGTCCCTCTTTGGAATTTTGAACGGTATCACCTTGCCAGAGAAATTGCATCAAGCCATAAAGAAAGATAATCACCGCTAACCCGAAAAGTAATAAAATAATCGGGTTAACAATATAGGCTTTGATATTCTCAAGTAAGGGAATTTCCATCTAAATACTAGGAGGCCGTTACACCAGGAAGAGTCGGAACATCTATTTTAGTAGTCGCTTCTACACCAAAAGTGGTTTGAAGAATGCTAACTAGACCATAGATAGAAAACATAATGGCAATCACGATTATAGACCAAATCATACCAGTCTTGGCAGTCTCCTTACCCTCACCGCCAGCTTTAACATAATTGAACAGGAACCAGAAGAAAGCAAGAATGGTTGCGGCAATAATTACTGGTACTAAGGCATTAAGAACATTGGCAACAGTATTAATTAATGGCGTAACATACGCCTCAGGTTTGGGTGTGGTGAAGTTTTTTGCCAAAGCCATCATTGGCGAAAGAGCAAGTAAACTAGCACCAATTTTTGTACGAAGTAACATAATAAATATTAATCTTAATAATTAACTAATAATTAATCGACTATTTAATAATAACCCTTTAATTATACAACTAAAAACCAAAGTGAGCCAAGATAGTTATCAACAAGTGAGATTATTAACTGATCCCAAAAGTAGGAACATCTGGTAAAGTGACTGGGATCGTCTCATTACCGAAAAAGGTACCTTGAAGAATTGCGACCAAACCCCAAACGGAAAACATAACAAACAAGATAATTATCCCCCACAACATTAGACTTTTTGATCCTTCTACTTCATTTTTGTCACCAAAGCCGGTTTTGACATATTTAAACAAACCAAAAAAGAAGACTACCAAAGCCAAGCCAATTAAGATTGGAATGAGAGGATTAAGCATTGTACTTAAAACCTTGCCGATAATACTTTGAAATGTAGCGTCCATGGTTTTTTAAACTTTAAAATTAATGGTTTCTTCTAATTGAACAACTCCTTCTTTAATTTGATCAACGGTATTTTCTAACGCTTTAGCAATGGCATAGGAACCAAGAATAATGGCTGAACCGATTAGGGTCGCCATCAGGGCATTATGGGCCTGACTAATTTTGGTCGTATTACCCTGCGCCGTGACATATTTGAACCCAGCAAAAATAATGAAGAAAACAATTACCACTAAACCAATTTGAACCACGATATCCAGAACGGCGGCTAATAATTCGGAAATACTTTCCGCAGCAATTGGATTATCAATAATTGGGCCAGGCTCTGAGACTCCACCTGGTCCCGGTGCTGGTCCTTGGGCCAAAAGAAAAAGGGGCGAAAAAATCCAAAAAAACAGAAATGAATAAACTAAAAAACCATATTTTTTCATATTTAAAATCTTTAATTAATTAAAGAACCAAAAATTAATTCTATCGTTTCTTGGAAAGTGCTACCCTCACCAGCCAATAGGGTCACAATCGTCTTAACAATAGCATACGCGCCAAGAGCAAGAAACATCCCTATCCCCACTTTTTTGAGTGCTTCTTTGGCCTTAGTGAGCTGGGCCGGCTGGTCTTGAGAAATTAAAATTTTGATTCCAGACCAAACAATAGCAATAACGGCCAAAGGAACAAGCAGGTTAAAAAGAATAAAATTAATGACATTATTAAATAACGCCACTAAATCTTCCCATTGACAATCAGCTGGGCCAGCCTCTCCCGTTCCGCAAGGCACCAGACCAGTCGGTTCTGGTGTTTGGGCTAAAAGAAAAAGAGGCGATAGATTGAAAACCAATAAAGCAACAATAAAAACTAAGGCAAAACGATAATTTATTTTCTTAATCATTGATTTATATTTTACGATTGATTGAACAATTTGACCAATTCTTTGTCCGCTTCAATGACCGCTTCTTGTGGACTAAGCCGACTAGTGGCAGCATTTTCATTCATCATTTGAAAAACATTTTTGGTTTCGGCTGGGGCAAAATCAAACCAGCCGCGACTGATTAGAGCCGAGTCGAAAATTATTTTTTGATCCGGTTGGGCTGGGTCAGGAACCAGGAGCGCCCGGCGAACGGGAGCAAAATTAAGAATCGACGCGCTTAATTGAGAATATTTCTCGCCAGTCAGAGTAAAGACCATCGGCCAAGCGGCGCTTAATTTTTTTGAAGTTTTTAAAATAGCCACCCCATAAAGCCGGCCAAAGGTCATTCGGTTTTTGTCTGCCATTTGAGGCACCAGACTCAAATCAAAATTAAGATGGGGATTCTTCTCGCGCAAATAAGGGGCTTCACTGGCAAAGCCAAAATAATTAACTAGGTTTTCACCCAGAAAACTATCTTGGGCTTCAGGTAAAGACCGGTTCCAGCAATAGGTGCTTTTGTCGGGATCAGCAAATTGCAAGAAAAAAGACAAGGCCGCTTCCGCTGGCCTGAGAGTAAACCCGAAATCATCATCAAGGGTGACGGCAACTTGGCCATTATTCGAACTGACTGGTGAACCGCCGGCTTGAAGAATAAGCAGGGACATAATATCTTTGGCCTTATTATTATTACCAAAAGTGCCCAAAGCAAAAGCGCTTTTTTCTAATCGATTGAGTTCGCCCACTTTAGTCAGAATTGGCTGAATTTTGACAAATTCCTCCCAGTTGGTCGGCGCCTTGATTAGATTGGCATTATTATAAAGATCCTTATTGTAATAAAGGAGAAGCGGATCAACGGCTAAAGGTAGCGCGATAATTCCGTCCGGTTTAACAAAAAGAGCGCTTTGATCAATAAAAGTTTCTTGGTAAGAACGAAGGGGTAGTGAAGCAAAAGGAAGTGAGATAAATTTATCGCGATGTTTAAGAATTAATTCATGTGGAGCAATAATGACATCGGGACCTTGACCAGAAGCCAGCGCGTTAATCAGTGTTGATTCAAGATCAATCCCCTTATCAAAATATTTCACCGAAAATTCTTGCTCATGATCTTGTTTGAGACCATTATTCATCATCTGGACAAAAGAATTCGTGGAAAAACTTCCCCAAACAACAAGCTCGCCGGCTTGACCGACTTTTTGAGTTTTGAAGCCCGGCAAAATGCCAGCAAAAATCAAGACCGCAACAACTAAAGCCACGCCAAACAGAATTAGGAGGATAGTTTGAAATAAACTTTTGCCAGTCATAATTTATTGTTTATTTTGAAAAAATTAACCCATAATGATGGTCGCCGGCCGAAAATTCAGAAACAAAAGCTAGCCCAGCGCTACCAAAAGTCTTTTTTATTTCTTCGGCTGAAATAATGTCAGCCGGTTGAGGTCCCAAACCATCAAAAGAATCGCTCCAGTCAATGACTAGGATTAGTCCGCCTGATTTTAAAACTCGTTTAGCTTCCAGCGCCAGCGTGTACATTGATTTGGCTTGAAACAGAGTGTTGGAAATAATAATGGCATCGGCCAGACTATCAGCCAAACCAACACCACCTTGTTGTTCAATATCGCCCCAGATTAACTCAACGTTGCCACCCAAATTTTCTGCTTCAGCCGCTTGTTTGATTGTCGCCAGTAAATCTTTTTGAATTTCCACCGCATAGACTTTTCCTTCCGGCGCCACTAATTGGGCGGCCGGTAAAGTATAGGCACCTGAACCAGCGCCAAAATCCACGACAGTCATTCCCGGCGCCAGATTTATTTTTTGTAAATTAATCAATGGATCCGTAAAAGCCATTTGTCTTTATTTTACCACGCAACAACAAAACCCCACAAGGGAAAAGTTTATAAACAGGTTAGCGAAGCCAGCGAATCCCCGGCACGAAGCTTCATCACTCGCACACCCTGAGTCGCCCGCCCAAGAACCGAGATTCCAGCGATCTTAGTGCGAATTATTTGACCCATCTTAGAAATGGCAAAAATTTCTTCCTCCGTGCCGTCGTTAACATGGACGGTCACTAATTGACCAGTTTTTTTGGTAACGCTCATTGTTTTAATACCAGAGCCGCCACGTTTTTGAATTTTGTATTCTTTAAGTTTGGTCCGCTTGCCATAGCCATTTTCACTCATCACCAAGTAATCCCCACCGGTCTGTTCTTTTTTCACTACTTCGGCACCAACAATTTTATCGCCCTTCTTTAATTTCATTCCACGCACACCAGCTGCATTGCGACCCATTTCTCGGATATCAGACTCTTTGAAACGAATCGATTGTCCAGCTTGGCTTGACATCATAATTTCATCCCCCTTATTGACCGGGTGGACTGCAAGTAATTCGTCGCCCACGGCCAACTTAATGGCAATCAGGCCAGAGCGACGCACATCTTTAAAACTATCGGCGGAAACTTTTTTTGCCACCCCATCGCGAGTGAGCATCATTAATGAGAATTTGGCTGATTTCGTCCCCTTCGGCAGAGCCAGAATAGAGGTAATTTTTTCTTCGGCGTTAAGAGCAATATAATTCATGATTGATTTGCCTCGCGTTGCTCGTCGACCCTCAGGAATATCATACATTTTAATTTGATAGGTCTTACCTTGATCAGTAAAGAAGAACAGGTCATCATGGGTATTAGCGGTAAGAAAGATTGTCACAAAATCCTCTTCACGCATCTCCACATCGATCACCCCGACACCGCCTCGGTGTTGAGCTTTATACTCAGAAGGATCAGTCCGTTTAATATAGCCACCGGCGGTAACAACTAAGACTTCCTCTTTTTCAACAACCAAATCCTCGACATTAATTTCCTTAACGCCACCCTTGATGATTCGGGTTTTGCGGTCATCGCCATATTTCTCTTTGATATCAATCAATTCGTTTTTAATAATGGTCAGGATTTTTTTCGGGTCTGCTAAAATCGCTTTTAGATTTTTAATCAAATCCAGTTTTTCTTTTAACTCATCTTCAATTTTCTGGCGTTCCAAACCGGCTAATTTCTGTAATCTCATTTCCAAAATCGCTGTCGCCTGTAACTCGCTGAATTTAAATTCTTTCATTAAAGCGGCATGGGCAGTAGCAGTGTCTTTGGATTTTTTAATCAACTTAACAATCTCGTCAATATGATCGAGAGCCTTTTTCAAACCTTCCAGAATATGAGCGCGATCTTCGGCTTTTTTCAAATCAAATTTGGTCCGTCGGACAACTATTATTTGACGATGCTTCAGGAATTCCTCCAAAATCCCCTCTAGGGGCATCAGTTTGGGAACACCCTCAACGAGCATCAACAAATTATAATGAAAAACCGTTTCCAATTCGGTATGTTTATAAAGCGCATTTAAAATCTTTTGCGGTTGAGTCCCAGTTTTAAGATCAATCACCACGCATAGATCCCTGGTTGATTCATCGCGAATATCGCGAATTCCTTCCAATTTCTTTTCATGCACCAAATTAGCAATCTTTATAATCAATTCAGCTTTATTGACCTGATAGGGAATTGATCTAATGATAATTTGAAAACTCCCCCCTTTACCGCCGGTTGACGAATCAACGATTTCTGCTTCGCCTCGGGTTAAAACTCCTCCTTTACCGGTAGCATAAGCGTGACGAATATCGACCAGATTATAAGCTAAACCACCAGTTGGAAAATCTGGACCCTTAACAAATTCCAACAGATCGTCGGTCGTAGCTTCTGGTTTATCAATTAAATAAATCAGAGCATCCATTAATTCACCGAGATTATGAGGCGGAATTTTGGTCGCCATGCCCACGGCAATTCCCATGGCACCATTTAAAAGTAAACTTGGTACGACTGAGGGCATAACAACTGGTTCTTGACGCGTCCCATCATAATTGGGAACAAAATCCACTGTGTCTTTTTCAATATCACGTAAAATTTCACCAGAGAGACGAGATAATTTTGCTTCGGTATAACGCATCGCGGCCGCTGAATCACCATCAATTGAACCAAAATTACCTTGACCCGAAACCAGTGGGTAGCGCATCGAAAAATCTTGAGCTAAACGCACCATGGCTTCATAACAAGCCGAATCGCCATGTGGATGGTATTTACCTAAAACGTCCCCAACTACCGTGGCTGACTTACGAAATTTAGCAGTATGGGTTAATCCCAATTCATGCATGGAAAAAAGAATGCGTCGTTGGACCGGCTTCAAGCCATCACGAACATCCGGCAAGGCCCGGCCGACAATTACTGACATCGAATAATCAAGATACGAATCGCGCATCTCTTTAACAATATCGACCGGCAAGATATTCTCCGCCAGTTTTGGTAAATTATCGTCTTTAGCTTGTCCTTTTTTATTCATAAATTATGGTGAGGGATGTAACCAATTACTAATCGCCCAAAAACCAGTGCTAATTGAATCAGCTCCCTCGGCAATAAATTTACTCAACTTGGTGCCCCATGAATTATTCTGTTTGGACACAGCGAGAGTGGTGCTGGTACCAACTGGTTCGAATTGGGTTGCTTGAGCTTTGGCGGTGGCCGCTTCACGTAAGCGAACTTCTTCAACCTGATTATTAACAACTGACAAACTAAAGGTAATCACCCAAATAATAAAAATCAAGCTGGTTAAAGTAATAGTCCAAACAACGACTGTTTGTTTTTTCTCAGCTTCAGATTTGGCCTGAACTTTTTTAATATAATTACCTAGACCCTTCATGATACTTGAATGATAATTACTTCGTCTTCCTTGTTTTCAATATCTTTCTTTTTGATGGTAAATTTATTCACTCGATTTTCGGTATTGCCACCGATTTCTTTGGCAAAAGTTTTAAGGGCCGTCTCACCTTCACCATTTTCAAACATCACGGGAATGATTATTTTCGGTTCAAGTGAGGCCGCCAATTTAGCAGCATCTTTTGGTGACAAAACCGGCCCACCAGCAATTGGGACAAATAAAATATCGACAACACCGATATTTTCAATTGTGTTGGGATCGAGATTAGGGTTAGCCAATGCCCCTAAATGACAAAGTTTGATCCCCTCAATTTCGGTGGTAAAAATAGTATTTGTTTGACTATCAGCACCTTCACTTGGTAAACCATAAATAAAAATGCCATTGATTTCATATTCACCTGGTCCATCAATCATGAAAGGATTTTTATTGCCAAAAACAACTGTTTCGCAACCATTGAACGACGGGCTATTGAGAGCAACAAGGCACAAATCAGCACCAAAACGCGTGGCTTTGGCATCAATTTCTCGGCTAATTGGATTAAAGACAATGACCAGCTCTCCTTGCTGGACCTTGATAAAACCCTCTCGATGATAGGTAATAATCATAACAAAAACTTAGTTTGATTATAGCATAATGAGTTGCTAAATCAATCATTTATCTGTATACTGTCCCCCGTATGAATAACATTATTAGTAACCCCAATGCCTTGCCTGACGGCGGGCAGGTGGCTGAGGCCGAGATCGTCGAAGGTGACGAGCGCAATGAGCGTGTCGAGCCAGCCACTCCCAAGCGCTTGATGGATGAACTCATCAAGCAATCGGCTCAGAAACCTGAAGCCGGTACGATTATTGAAGGAATGGTCATCGGTAAAGGAAGTAAAACCCTCTATGTTGACCTACCGCCTTTCGGTACTGGAATTATCTTTGGTCGAGAATATTTAAATGCCAAAGATATTATTAAAAAAGTTTCGGTTGGTGATACGGTTTCGACCAAGATCATCGAAACTGAAGGTGAAGAAGGTTATCTTGAGCTTTCTCTAAAAGAAGCTAAACAGGCTTTGATCTGGAATGATGCCGAAAAGGCCTCAAAAAATAAATCTCAATTTGAGCTCTTGGTTAAAGAAGCCAATAAAGGCGGTTTGATTTTAGACTGGAACGGCATGGATGGTTTCCTACCCGCTTCACAACTTAAAACCGAGCATTATCCTCGTATTGAGGGTGGTGATAAGGAGGCCATTGTTGAGGAATTAAAAAAACTCATCGGCCAAACTTTGACCGTGTCAATTATTGGGACCGACTCCAAAGAAGGTAAATTAATTTTCTCGGAAAAAAATCAAGATAATAAAGTTAAAAAAGAAATTATCAACAAATATGCGCTTGGCGACGTTGTCGAAGGTGAAGTTACTGGCGCAGTTGACTTTGGTATTTTCATTAAAATTGAAGAAAATCTTGAGGGCTTGGTCCATATTTCTGAAATTAATTGGTCATTAGTTGAAAATCCCCGTGAACTTTATCATATCGGTGATCAAGTTAAAGCTAAAATCATCGAAATAAAAGATGATAAAATTTCTCTCTCGGTAAAAGCGCTCAAAGATAATCCTTGGAAAGATGCTGAGAAAAAATATAAACGGAGTCAAGTAATTACTGGTGCCGTGATTAAACACAATAAGCACGGGGCCCTGGTTTCACTTGAAGAAGGCGTGGCCGGTTTAGTCCATATTTCTGAATTCAAAAGCGATGATGATTTACGCCAAACTCTTGAATTGGGTAAAACTTACACTTTCACTATCAATATTTTTGAACCAAAAGACCAACGAATGACTCTCTTTTTTGGTTCAGTACCAGAGCGAGTTAAGGCGGAAGAAAAAAAGCCTCCTAAATAAAATAACTCGATTAAGCTTGATTATAGAGATTCATTGATTGATCGAGACCAACCTCAACCAGAGATTCAATTATTTCTTTGGCTCGTTTAATTGTCTTTTTCAATTTTAAGTCCTCGGTCGGTTTGAAATTCCCAATAATAAAGTCGATGATTTTTTCACTTGAGGGTTTTTTCAGCTTACCGGTTGGCGTGATCGGTGATACCCCCAAACGCAAGCGAACAAATTCAGTCGTTTTTAGGGCCTTGATAATTGACTCCACCCCGCGATGACCACCGGCCCCACGATGATAAGAGATTTTAATTGTGCCGAGCGGTAAATCAATATCATCATGAACCACGACCACTCTCTCCGTCTCTTTTTTGTCTTTAATTAATGGTTTAAGACAAGCCCCAGAATTATTCATAAAATTTTCTGGCAAAAGCAATCGAAATTTACTTAGGCCTAAATTTCCGCTCGCAATTTGCGCCTTTAATTTCTTATCAAATTTCCAATCGCTAACCGTTAGCTTGTCGGCTGACTTAGAGGCTAAGGCCAGTAAAACCATTCGGCCAAAACTATGCCGACTTTTTTCGTATTCGATCCCGGGATTACCTAAGCCGACAAAAAGATAATTAGTTTTTTTATTCATAACGGTATTATACAATAATATTTTCTTGCGCCAAAGCTAAATTTATAATAAGATTGGTAAGTGGAAAATCCTAAAAAGCCCAAAGGTTGGTGGGAAACAATAAAATTTGCGTTGGTTTTAGTGGTGATCATCGTTCCGTTTCGCCTATATGTGGCTCAACCCTTTATTGTTCACGGCCAATCAATGGACAACACTTTTCAAGAAAACAATTATTTAATTATTGATGAATTTTCTTATTTATTCCGAAACCCTGAACGAGGTGAGGTTATTATTTTTAAAAATCCGGTCAACCGATCTCAATATTTTATCAAACGGGTAATTGGTTTACCGGGCGAAACTGTTGCTATTCGAAATGGTCAGACAACTATAATCACCAAGACTGGCGAACGTTTACAATTACAAGAAAATTATTTGGGTAGTGAAAACAAGGTTGACGCTTATCGCCAACTGGAAACTGACGAATACTTTGCGATGGGTGATAATCGAGAGGTTAGTTGGGACTCGCGTTTTTGGGGCGCGCTGCCACGAGAATTAATTAAAGGCCGAGCTTTATTGCGACTTTTTCCACCCAAAATGATTAGTTATTTGCCTGGAGAAGTAAAATATGACATAACTAAGTAATCCATTAGCTCCTAAATAATTAAAAATATGGCTAATAACAAGACAAATAAAGCCGAGGAATTACAATCACCTAAGGGAATGCGGGATCTTATTGGTAACGAAGTCTATCTTTTTCAGGGATTTTTTGAACGAGCAGCAGAAATCGCTCTCTATTATGGCTTTAAACCGATTGAAACACCTATTTTAGAAAAAAAGGGACTATTTTCGCGAAGCCTTGGTGAGGAAACCGACATTATTAGTAAAGAAATGTTTAACCTTAAAACCAAGGGTGGTGATCACCTAGTTTTACGTCCAGAGAATACCGCCAGTGTCATGCGAGCCTATGTTGAGCATGGTATGTTTTCTCTTCCCCAACCGTTAATGTTTTATTATCACGGTCCTTTTTTCCGTCATGAAAATCCCCAACGCGGACGTTATCGTCAATTCTATCAATTCGGTTTGGAAATATTGGGAACTAAAAAAAGTATTCCCGACGCAACAATTATGAATCTTACTAGAATTATCTTAGAAGAAGCTGGGCTCACCAATCTTAAGTTTAAAATTAATAGCTTAGGCGACAGTGACTGCCGGGGAGCCTTTCGTCGAGAATTGGTAAATTATTATAAAAAAAATCTTAAAGCGGTTTGCGCCGATTGTCGCGAACGATTAAAAACTAATCCCCTCCGCCTCTTGGATTGTAAAAATCCCAATTGTCAGGAAATTAAAAAAGGGGCTCCGGAGGCAATCGCTTATCTCTGCGCACCATGTAAAACTCATTTCAAAGAGGTACTGGAGTATCTTGACGCCCTTGGTCTTGATTATGAAATTGATAATACTTTGGTTCGCGGATTGGATTATTACACCCGTACGGTTTTCGAAGTCTTCGTTGAAGAAACCGGCCCCAATGGTCTGGTCGATTCACTAGCCCTCGGTGGTGGTGGTCGCTACGATAATTTAGCCAAGAGCTTAAATATTAAAAAAGAAATTTCGGCGGTGGGAATGTCGTTGGGTGTTGACCGGATTACTGAACTCGCGACTTATGCTAAATTATCTCCCCGTTTACTTAAAAAACCAAAAGTTTTCTTTATTCAATTATCGTTTGACGCCAAACTTCGTAGTTTTGAAGTGATTGAAGCTCTTCGTCAAGCAAAGATTCCCGTCCAGCATTCACTGTCCAAAGATTCATTGTCAGCTCAATTAGCTTTAGCCGAAAAGGTTGATATGCCCTTCACTATTATTTTAGGCCAAAAAGAAGCATTGGACGGCACTGTAATTGTCCGCAATATGGACACCCGTTCTCAAGACACGATTAAAATTGGGAAATTGACCGAGTACTTGAAAAAAATCAAATAGAATGTTATTCTTTCTCCGATGGCAAAAAATAATGTAATTGAAGTAGTTAAGGGGGCGAGCGAAACCAACATGAGCGTCATGCGCCGATTTTCGAAACGTGTTTCCGGCGCCGGTTTGATTAAAAAAACTCGCAATTCCCGTTATAATAAACGGCCCAAATCTACGTTAAAACAAAAAAATGAAGCGCTTAAGCGGATGGCAAAACGAATTGCTTACGAGCGTTTAAAGAAACTTGGCAAGATTAAGGATGTCCAAACTAGGTATCGTTAACCTCACTAAAAGGCGAACTCCGGTTCGACCTTTTGCTGAGTATAAAGAAAAAATCCTTGGACCAAATTACGATTTAAGTCTGGTTTTTTGTGGACCAGTTTTGACCCGCCGACTGAATCAAGAACGACGACACGAGACCAAAGTGGCTAATATTTTGTCTTTTCCCTTAAGTAACAGCACTGGCGAGATTTTTATAAACCTGTCTACCACCGACTGGCCAATCGATTATTTGTTTATCCACGGCCTATTGCATTTGAAAGGATTCCGTCATGGTAGTAAAATGGAGGCTGAAGAGAAAAAATTTTTATCTTCACTAAAAAATAATGGCCAATCGACAAATTATCGCCGGGCTGGACGTGGGAACCACATGGATACGGCTCGTCGTTTGCGAATTTAAAAATGGGGATAGCGTCCCGCAAATTTTAGCGTTAGTTAAAAAACCAGCGCGCGGTTTGCGGCGTGGTTATGTTATTAACCCAGATGAAGCAATTGAATCAATCAGCGAAACCGTCGCTGA
>CAZRQY010000005.1:0-14980 GCA_964602495.1 uncultured Candidatus Saccharibacteria bacterium | reverse complement strand
CTTTCAAATTAGGCGGACCAACTCAATTCTATTTATCAGTCGAATCACCAGAAGAAGCGGTGGCCGCCAGCTTAATTGCTCAAGATAAAAAAATTAAATATTGTTTGGTGAGCGGGGGGAGTAATGTGGTTTTTAACGACAAAGGTTTTGCTGGCTTGATTATCCACTGGCAAATAACTAAACCGAAATTAACTGATCTAAAAATTAGCGATAATGAAATTATTGTTTCGGCGGGGATAAAATTAACTGAGCTTATTAAATTTACCAATAAGAATGGTTTGGCTGGTTTTGAGAAATTGGCCGGAATTCCCGGTGGTGTTGGCGGTGCCATCGTCGGCAACGCTGGCGCTTACGGCCAAACGATCAGCGACCACTTGCGTTGGGTGGAAATTTTTGACGGCAAAAAAATTTGTCGCTTAACGAAAAAAGCCTGCCAGTTTACTTATCGAGAAAGTGTTTTTAAACATCAATCTTGGCTTGTTTTACGAGTGGCCTTCAAATTAAAAAAAGGTAAAACTGAAAATTTAATTAATGAAAGTAAAAAAATTACTCAAATTCGCTGGGCTAAATTTGGCCAACAGCCAATTTGTGCGGGTAGTTTCTTTAAAAATGTTTTAGTCAAAGGTAAAATAATTTCCACCGCTCAATTAATTGAACAAGCTGGCCTGATTGGTTTAAAACAAGGGGGAATTAGCATTGCACCTTGGCATCATAATTTTTTAATCAACGACGGTACTGGTACAACGGCTGACTTACAAAAATTAACGAAGCAAATAAAAAAAATAGTCCACAGGAAATTAGGAATTAAACTGGAAGAAGAAGTGCGTTTCATAGTATAATAAAAGTTAGTAATTACTAAGCTAAAAATTTTTATGAAAAAACATATCTTATTCTTCAATGGTTTGATTGTGGTGGTGATCTTAATTGCCCTCGCGGTAACTTTTAGTCAAGTTGGTTTGTTTCCAACGGCAAGCCGAAACGATGTTCGAAGTTTTAATGCTGTTAGCGAAATGGCCGGAGGTCTCAGACCCAGCCCCAAAATGGCTGATTCTTCAGCCGAAGCACCAAGTCTCCCACGCAAAATAACTAAAACCGGTAATCTCGACCTTTTGGTTGAATTAGCCGAAGCCACGGTTCAAGATATTCAAGCGATTGCCGAAGGTATGGCTGGTTACGTTAGTAACTCTCGTCTCTATGAGGTCGCGCCTGGTATTAAAGCTGGCTCAGTTACCATTCGTGTCCCAGCCGATAAATTTAATGATACCATGGAGCAAATCAAGAAATTGGCACTTAAAGTGGAAAATGAAAATGTTAATGCCAATGATGTTACCGATCAATTTATTGACCTAGAGGCGCGATTAAAGAATTTGGAAGCAGAAGAGGAACAATATCTTGATATTTTGAAAAAAGCGGAAAAAATTGAAGACATTGTTAATGTAACCAATCGCTTAAATAGAGTTCGCAGTCAAATTGATAGCTGGCAGGGTCAGCTTAAATACCTCAACAGTCAAGTTGACCTATCAACTATTACCGTTAATTTGACAGCAGAAAAAGAAGTTCAAATCCTCGGCCTTAATTGGCGTCCGTTCACCGTTATCAAACAAGCAGTCCGTTCGCTTTTAAACGGTTTAGTTAATTATGTTAATTTGATTGTGGCCGTTGTTATCTTTTTGCCAGTCGTTATTCTTTGGCTGGCGACTGTTCTGATTATTGTCTGGCTTATCTGGCGAGGTTATCGATTGTTCAAAACCGGTTTTAAGTCTAAGAAAAAGACTAAAAAATCAACTTCTGTCGCCAAATAAAACTAATTACTGTTAGGTGATTTTGAGTTTCAAGCGATTTTTAGTATTATAAATCCTATGTCTTATCAACCGACGATTGGTTTGGAGATCCATGTGGAATTGAAGACGACGACCAAGATGTTTTGTCGTTGTCGGAATGATTCTATTGATCAACTGACTAACCAGTCGGAACAGCCAAATGTCAATATTTGTCCGGTCTGCACTGCTCAACCCGGCGCTTTGCCGGTCATTAACAAAGAAGCTGTCCGACAGGTTTTACGGGCCGGGGTAGCTTTAAACGGAGAAATTGCCGATTTTACCGAGTTTGACCGCAAAAATTATTTTTATCCCGATATTCCCAAAGGCTACCAGATTAGCCAGTACCAATACCCCTTAATTTCTGGGGGAAAACTTAGTGGGGTAGCTATTACCCGCATTCACCTCGAAGAAGACACGGCCAAGTCAATTCACCACGATAACACCGATGAAAGTTATCTTGATTTTAATCGCGGTGGATTGCCTTTGATGGAATTGGTAACCGAACCAGTCATTCATGATGGTCAGACGGCGTCCGCTTTTGCCAAAGAACTTCAACTTTTATTGCGTTATCTTGGCGCGTCGGAAGCGAATATGGAGAAAGGACAGATGCGTTTAGAGGCAAATATCTCTGTCTCTAACAATGACGAACTTGGCACGAAAGTTGAAGTCAAAAATCTTAATTCTTTTAAATCAGTCGAGCGAGCAATTGATTTTGAAATTGATCGTCAGATTAAAATTTTAGAAAAAGGGGAGAAGCTGGTGCAGGAAACACGTGGTTGGGACGAAAATAATCAAAAAACTTTTAGCCAACGCCTAAAAGAATCATCTCACGATTATCGTTATTTTCCCGATCCAGACTTACCGAAACTTTTTTTGAGCGAGATTGCTGAATTTAGTGCCGTCGAGATTAAAAAAACTTTACCCGAATTGCCATGGGAACGCCGTCAGTATTTTACCGAAAACCTTGGTTTAAAGTCTGAAGATGTTGAAGTCTTCGTTCAAGATCATCGGTTAGCTAATTTCTTTACGGAAGTGGCCGAAGGTTTTGATCTTACTCTCGAAACGACCAAAGCCTATTTACAAACCGCGGCTAATTACCTGACGACTGATCTTCTGGGATTAATTGCTACACCGGACGAATTAATTTTACCCGAACCCAAAGCCTATGCTGAATTGATTAAGATGGTGACCGAGAAAGAAATTTCCTCGCGGGGCGCGAAAGATATTTTAGCGGTGATGCTTCAGACTGGGGGAAAGCCAAGGCAGATTGCTGAAGCTAAGAGTCTCTTTCAAGTTAACGATGAAGGAGAAATTTTAATAATTATCGATAAAATTATCGCTGATAATCAAGCTATTTTTGAGGAATATAAGAAGGGCAAAGAGAAATCTCTGCAATTTTTGATTGGTCAAGCGATGAAAGAAAGAACAGGCCTGCCTGCCGGTAGGCAGGGCTCCGCCAATCCCGAATTACTCAAAAAACTGTTGCAAAATAAGGCTAAATAAGCGATCTGAGATAAAAGTTGCTTTATTGATTGACTTTATTTGTGGGTATGCTATACTAGAAAAAGATGAACTTGGCGCGCGGGGTGTTCCCGGATCGTGCCGAAAGGTCTCATGGACATTAACTTAGGCCCGTACGTGGCCTAGAAGGGAGAAAAGACATTGTGATTCACCTCGGCCCCAGTCGTTCCAAGGAAGTGATTATGCAGAAATCGGGCAGCACGGCCGCGGCGGCGACGTAGCCATCGACACGGTGGAAGCGTTTGCCGACAATTTCATGAGGGAGAAGTCGAAATGCCAAATTCGAGACGTTCGCCGTAGACAAGGCGAGTGAGTCGCCTTTCTGTTTTTAACCAAATACCGGGTCTTCCGCGAAATGCGCCGTCATAGTTATGATGAGAGCGCTCGCGGAAGCCCGGCTTTTTTTGTTTTTATTTTTTGCCTTTGTTACAATGAACTCATTAATCTGTAATTTTTTACCCCGCCGTGGCGGGGCAAGTAAAAATATGAAAAAAGTACGAGTGGCAATTAACGGTCTCGGACGCATCGGCCGAGCATTTCTTAAGTTGGCGATTAAAAATCCCAATATTCAAATTGTCGGCGCTAACGATTTGGCTGATCTTGATAATATTGCTTATCTTTTAAAATATGACAGCGCCTACGGCAAATTTGCCGGTGAGATTAAGACTGGTAATTCTTCGACCAGCTCAGGACAAGTTTTGATTGTTGATAATCAAGAAATTAAATTTATCCAAGAAAAAGATCCAGCTCAACTTCCTTGGGGAGAATTAATGGTGGATGTAGTAGTAGAATCAACTGGCGTCTTTGAAACTTATGCGAAAGCTAAAGCCCACCTGGATGCCGGCGCGCGCAAGGTGGTCATTTCCGCACCGGTGAAAGACGAACCGTTGGCTGGTGTTCCTGGTGGCACTTTTTTAATCAATATCAATGATGAAGCCCTAAGCGACAAAGTCATTACCTCTAATGGTTCATGTACGACTAATTGCGCGGCGCCAGTCATTAAAATTTTGGATGAAGCAATCGGTGTAGAGAAAGCCCTACTCAATACTATTCATGGTTATACCGCTACTCAAAAACTGGTTGATGTTGCTGACGCCAAAGACTGGCGACGGGGACGTGCGGGTGCGGTCAATCTTATTCCTTCCACGACCGGCGCGGCCATAGCTGTTGGCCAAGTCATTCCGACAATGCAGGGTAAATTTGACGGCATTGCCGTGCGCGTGCCAGTGATTACTGGTTCAATGATTGATATCACTTTTATTGCCAAACGTCAGACTTCGGTTGAGGAGGTGAATGTTATCCTTGAAAAAGCGGCCACTTTACCTCGCTGGCAAAAAACTTTTAGTGTCACCAAGGAAGCGCTGGTCTCGTCCGATATCCTCGGCAATTCTTTTTCCTCGATTGCTGATTTAAGTTACACCAAAGTAGTGGGTGGTAATTTGGTTAAAGTCATGTCTTGGTATGACAATGAAGCCGGCTATACTAATACTCTCGTTGAACATGTGATAAAATTGGGGCAATAGTGTTACAATTAGCCTATGAAGATATATCTAGGCACCGACCATGCCGGGTTTGAGTTAAAGGAAAAGATCAAGGTCTATTTGAAGGAAAAAGGCTTGGTAGTTGAAGACCAAGGCGCTTTCACGGTGGACCCAGATGATGATTATCCTGATTACGTGAAAATTGTTGCGATGATGGTTCAGAGTAATCCCGACAGTCGGGGAATCATTCTTGGTGGCTCGGGTCAAGGCGAGGCGATTTGCGCTAATCGATTTAAGGGAGTGAGGGCTGCCCTTTATTATGGCCCGCCGGCGCAGGCCAGTGGTTCATTGGAAATTATTAAACTCTCCCGCCAGCATAATGACACGAATGTTTTGTCACTCGGGGCGCGTTTTATCAATTTTGATCAAGCCAAAGAGGTAATTGATTTATGGCTGGCCGCACCGTTTTCAGGGGATCCTCGCCACGCTCGTCGAATTTATGAAATTGATGACAGCGAATCAATGGGAAAAATTATATAAATTATGGAAATTATTCCTTCAATTATTGCGCCGGATGCCGAAGATGTTCGCACTAAAGTTGCCCGAGTGGAGGGTTTGGTCAATTGGGTAGAACTTGATATTGCCGACGGCGTCTTTGTGCCTAGTCTTACCTGGCAGGCACCAGAGGATTTGAAAGAGGTTGACGGTAAAACTAAAATTAGCGCTCACTTAATGGTGGAACATCCCGAGACAATCATTGAAGATTGGCAAGACTTGATTGATCGGATCATCGTTCATCATGAATCAACTGATGAGCTAGAGAAAATAATTGAGACTAAGGGCGCGCATATTAGTTTAGGTATTGCCTTAGAACTCGCCACGCCAGTCGAAAAAATCTATTCTTATCTAGACAAAATAAAATTGGTCCAATTGATGAGCATTGAGCGAGTTGGTTACTCGGGTGAAAAATTTGACGAGCAAGTGTTTGAAAAAATTAAAACGCTTAAAACTAATTGGCCGGATATTAAAATAATAATTGATGGCGGAATTGACTTAGCGATTGGCCAAAGATTAAAAGAAGCTGGTGCGGACGGCCTGATCGTTGGTTCTCATATTTGGCAGGCCCCTAATATTGACAAAGCCATTAAAAGTTTTCAAAATCTGTGATTTTAACTGACGACAAACTTAAATTTTTAGAAACTAAAGCGAAAAATATTCGTCGGGCGATTATTGAGATGTTGGTGGAGGCAAGATCGGGACATACGGCCGGAGCGTTGGGTATGACTGATATTTTTACCGCCCTTTATTTTGGTCTTTTAAATCATGATGTTAAAAAACCAGATTGGCCAGAACGAGACCGAGTAATTTTATCCAATGGCCATATTTGCCCAGTGCTTTATGCGACTCTGGCCGAAGCTGGTTATTTGGACGAAAAAGAACTTTCCACTTTGCGTAAATATGGTTCGCGTTTGCAGGGCCATCCTCATCGTGAATTTTTACCGTTGACCGAAACCAGCTCTGGCCCGCTTGGTGAAGGTTTGGCTCAAGCCTTGGGTATGGCGCTGGCTGATCGACTAGATTGTGCCGCGACCCGCCTAGTCGGCAGGCAGGCTTCGCAAAAATTTTTTTATTGTCTGATGAGTGATGGCGAATTGCAGGAGGGGTCAACTTGGGAGGCGATCATGTTGGCTGGCAAGGAAAAACCACATAATTTAATTGCGATTGTTGATCGTAATAATATTCAAATTGATGGCCATACGGAAGACGTCATGCCGTTGGAACCATTGGCCGACAAATGGCGCGCTTTTAGCTGGCAAGTGACCGAGATTGACGGACATAGTTGGCAAGAAATTTTTGATGCGGTTGGGATGGCTAAATCGGTTTTTAATCGTCCGTCGGTCATTATTGCGCACACGACTCCGGGTAAGGGTGTACCTGAATTCGAAAACAAATTTGAATGGCATGGCCAAGTCCCGAACAAAGAAGACGGCGCTAAAGCGATAAAAGAAATATGAGTAATTTAAATCCCAAAATTTATGAACTTAATGTCGAGCAGGAGGCGATTCGCGATGGTTTTGGTGAGGGGTTAATTGAAGCGGGAGAGAAAAATAAAAATATTGTTGTGTTATGCGCTGACTTGAAAGAATCAACGCGAGTCGAAGAATTTTCAGTTAAATTTCCGGAACGATTTTTCGAACTTGGTGTCGCTGAACAAAATATGGCCAGCGTCGCCGCAGGCTTAGCCACTATGGGTAAAATTCCCTTCATGGCTTCGTATGCTGTTTTTTCGCCGGGGAGAAATTGGGAAATGATTCGCACAACGATTTGCTATAACAATACCAATGTTAAAATTATCGGTGCTCACGCTGGTTTGAATGTTGGCCCTGATGGCGGTTCACATCAGATGTTGGAGGACATTGCCTTGGTACGAGTATTACCTAAAATGACGGTGATTGTACCTTGCGATGCTGTAGAGGCTCAAAAGGCCACTTTAGCCGTGGCTAACCTCGTTGGCCCGGCCTATTTGCGCTTAGCTCGCGAAAAAAGTCCAATTATCACCACTGGCGAATCTAGTTTTGAAATTGGCCGAGCCGAAGTGTTGATTGACGACGAAAAACCGGAGGTGACAATTATTGCTTGCGGTCTAATGGTTTATCGAGCGCTTCTGGCTGCACACAAGTTGGAACAAGAGGGGATTAAAGTTTCAGTTGTAAATAATCACACTATCAAGCCACTGGATGAAGTAACTTTAACTGAAGCCGTAAAACGGACTGGTGCGGTGGTAACAGCCGAAGAACATCAAATTGCTGGCGGTCTGGGTAGTACCATTGCTGAATTTCTCGCTCAAACAAATCCCGTTCCGATTGAATTCGTTGGTGTGGTTGATCGTATTGGTCAATCTGGTTCGTCGGCCGAACTCTTAGAACATTATAGTCTTGGCGTGGATGATCTTATCGAAGCGGTGAAAAAGGTAATCAAACGAAAAAGTGAAAATTAAATCGGGAGTTTACGAACATTATAAAGGTGAGAAATATCGCGTGCTGGGTGTGGCTAAACACAGTGAGACCTTGGAGGACTTAGTAATTTACGAAGCGCTTTATGATAACAAAATGTCCAAACTCTGGGCTCGTCCAACCGAAATGTTTGCCGAAGAGGTTGAAATCGACGGTCAAAAAATTCCACGTTTTAAATTTATTTCCAAATAAAAATTTAGCATTATATTAAACGGTCGTACAATATAGTGCTAATAAAATAAGAAATTAAATTATCATGTCGCCAAGAAAGATTAATATAAAAAACATTATTCTGGAAACAATTGCGGTTGCCGGACTTATCTCGGTAGCAATGTTGGCTCCAGGTGTCTCGCTTGCAATTAGTAAAACCCAAAAAGAGAGACGCAAATATCAACAGAGATATTATGTAAACAAGGTGATTAGAGAGATGATTGCCACTGGCCTAATTGAATACAAAAAGAATAACAGAGGGATAAATTGTTTAAAGTTAACCGTTAAAGGGAAAGAAAAATTAGATAATTATGCCCTAAAAAATTTAGTTATTAAAAAACCGTGGCACTGGGATAAAAAGTATCGGGTGATAATTTTCGACATTAAAGAATTTAAAAGGAAAACACGCGATAAGTTAAGACGTTGGTTGGAGCATCTTGGATTTGTTCGCTTGCAGAATAGTGTTTGGGTTTATCCCTATGAATGTCGAGAAGTGATCATTTTGTTGAAATCACATTTTCAGATCGGAAAAGAAGTTTTATATATGACGGTTGATTCGATCGAAAACGATAAATGGTTGAAAAAAGAATTTAATCTGGATTAGCACCATATTAAACGGTCGTACAGTTATACACTAATCTATTTTTTGTCTCCAAATGGTTTTTATTTTATTTTTTCTTCAATTTGAGTGCGAGTCAGTAAGCCCTTGTGTGGGCCGATTTTAGTGATAACCGAAGCCGAATTAATTGTTCCCCAAGTCAGAGCTTGCTCGGTGGACTGGCGGATAATCGTGGCGGTCAGATAAGCTGAGGCAAAAGCGTCACCAGCTCCAGTTTGTTCAATTACTGGCTCAAAACCGGTATAAGCAGGGATTTGATAAGATTTGTTTTCATTATCTAAAACCCTAACACCATTGGCACCGTCAGTAATAACGACAATTTTCGGTCCCAGCTTTTTTATGTCTTCAGCTGAACCAGTAATTTTCACTGCTTCTTGCTTGTTGCAAAAAAGAATTTCAGTCCGAGCATAAATCTCAGCCAATTTTTCGACTCCCGCTTTTATCTGCCAAGTGCCTGGACTAAAAGCGAGTTTGGTTTCAGGGTGAGCAGTGAGCCAATCAACAATTTGTTGATGGAGTGAAAAATCATCATCGCTAATCGACGAAAGATACAACCAACTCGGAGTTGGCAGGTCGCTTGGCCAATAATCAGGATAATTTTCATGCTTGACCAAAATTGTGCGATCGTCGGCGTACCAAAGCACGTAATTATAATTAGTCAGGAAACCAGCATTTTTTTTGACCCAAGTCGTGTCAACATTAGCTTCAGCCAATTTAATTAAAGTTTTTTCACCATACTTGTCGTCACCGATATTGGAAACATAAGCGACTTGAAGATCAAGTTTGGTCGCGCCCAAAGCGACATTAGAACTATTGCCACCAGCCGGAATCTCGGTTACTGACTCATAGGGAATTTTAGAGGCAAATTTCATACAGATTTTACATTCTGGTTTGTCAATTTGGCAATTTAACTCAGCCTCAGATAAACGAATAAAGGCATCAGTCGCGTTATCCCCCACAGTGATTAAATCAAATTTAGTCATATGCTATGATTATAATATGAAAACACTAAAAGAGGTAATTTTTGAAGCGGACCAGAACAAGATTGCCATTGGTCACTTTAATATTTCTAATATTGAGGGTCTGTGGGGGATTTTTGGGGCGGCCAGGGAACTTGATTTACCGGTAATCATTGGGGTGTCTGAAGGCGAGCGAGATTTTATCGGTGTTGCTCAGGTGGCGGCTTTGATTGCTAGTTTAAAGAAAGAATTTAATTATCCAGTTTTTTTGTCAGCTGATCATACTTCGTCTTTTGATCGGGCGAAAGTGGCGATTGATGCTGGTTTTGATTTGATTGTTTTTGATCGGAGCGAGCTTTCATTAGAAGAAAATATTGCCGAAACTAAAAAATGCGTGGAGTACGCTCGAGAAATCAATCCCGAGATTTTAATTGAAGGGGAACTCGGCTATATTGGTAAATCTTCTAAATTACTCGACGAAATTCCTGAAGGAGTGGCGATTAACGATGAAGCCATCACTCAAGCCGAGGAAGCAGTCAAATTGGTCAAGGAAACTGGTTTAGACCTCTTTTCTCCCGCTGTGGGTAATTTGCATGGAATGCTTAAGCATTTTCCTCATCCAAAATTAAATATTGCTCGGATTGGAGAAATTCGTGCCGCGACCGGTGTCCCCCTTGTTTTACACGGCGGATCAGGGATCGCCGATGAAGATTTTCTGTTAGCGATCGAAGCTGGTATTACCATCATTCATATCAATACCGAATTACGCTTGGCCTATCGGGATGCTTTACGTGAAGCCCTCCAAAATTACCCGGAGGAAATTGCTCCCTACCGAATTCTTGAGGGAGCAGTGATGGTGATGAAAGAGGTAACCCAAAAAAGACTTAAACTTTTCTCTCGCCAAACCTAGCTTGAGAACTCTTTACAACCTTAATTTTTTCGGTATACTTAACTCGTTATGATGTTAAAATTAACGGCCAAACCAAGAACTGTTTTTGGTAAGAAAATTAAACCTTTACGTCAGACGGGGCAAGTTCCGGCGATTGTTTATGGCGACAAGAAAGAGGCTACGCCTGTTCTTCTTGATTTACCAGAATTTAAAAAAGTCCTGGCTCTAGCCGGGGAGTCAACGATTATTTCCTTGGAGTTAAATGGTCAAGGACGAGAAGTATTGATCCATGATATTCAAATTGATCCACTTTCTGGCAAACCGATTCATATTGATTTTTATATTATTCGTCAAGACAAAGAACTTGAAGTAGCTGTCTCCTTGGTTTTTGAAGGAGTCTCACTCGCCGTTAAGGATTTGGGTGGTAGTTTAGTTAAAGTTTTACACGAGTTGGAAATTCGTGCCCTGCCGAAAAATTTACCTCATGATATTAAAGTGGATATTTCTACCCTTAAGACCATGGATGATCAAATTTTAATTAAAGATTTGTTGTTACCAGCTGGAGTTAAATCAGTCCTTGAGGCCAATGAAGTGGTTGCAGCCATTACTGAAGCTGGCGAAGAGGTGATTGAAGAAGTTGCCCCAGTCGATCTTTCAGCTATTGAAGTAGAGAAGAAAGGCAAATTAGAGGAGGAGGAACAACAAGTTAGTGACGAAAATTCTGGTTCTGACGAGAAATAATCACTTATCTTTGCTATAATATTTCTGATGGAAAAACGACCAGTTTTTTTATGGCTCGGATTGTTTATTGGTTTAACCCTGCTTCTTTTACCGACGACCAGCTTGGCCGAAACAACAAAAGAAAAAGAAGCTCGGTTAAACGCGGAGCTAAAAGTAGTAGAAGCTGAGATTTTTATTCAGAAAAACTTGCTTAAATCTAAACAAAAAGAAACCGCGAGTATTCAACGAGATGTTGACATTTTAACTTATAAGATAAATACCGCTCAACTTAATATCAAAGCCAAGCAAATTGAAATTGCTCGCTTGGGTGGAGATATTGTGCAAAAACAAAAAACAATTAATGTTCTTGGTGACCGACTAGAAACAGAAAAAACTTCTTTGTCTGAATTACTGCGCCAAACAAGAGAACTCGATGATAAAACTTTTGCTGAAATCGTCTTGTCGCCCCAAACCATATCCAATCTATTTGTCGACATTCAGCGTTTCCATTCGGTTGAGGAAGAAATCCAAACTTCTCTTGGTGCTGTTCGGGGGGTTAAGAAAAATACGGAAACTCAAAAAGTCGTTCTGGAAGATCGCCGTGATACTGAAACTAACGCGAAAAAAGCAATTGAAGCCGAAAAGGCAACAATCGAACAATTGAATAAGGAAAAAACTGTTCTTTTAAATACCAGCAAGGCGAAAGAAAATTCTTATCGAAATGTCATTGCTCGAAAAGAAAAAGAACGAGCTGCCATTCGTAGCGCCCTGTATCGTTTAAGAGGGGCGAGTAATATTACTTTTGGTCAAGCTCTTGAGCATGCCAAATTTGTCGCGGGGAAAACGGGCGTCAGAGAGGCTTTTCTTCTCGCCATTATTACTCAAGAATCAAATTTAGGTGAAAATATTGGCACCTGCAATCGTCCCGGTGATCCGCCGTCCAAGAGTTATAAATCAGTGATGAAGCCTAGTCGGGATGTTAAACCATTTGAGAAAATTTGCCGGGAATTAGGACTTGATCCTTCCTCTCAACCAGTGTCCTGTCCTTATGGCGGTGGTTATGGTGGCGCGATGGGTCCGGCTCAATTTATTCCTTCGACCTGGGTGGGAGTGAAAAAAGCGATTTCGGCTATCACTGGCAACAATCCTCCTAGCCCTTGGGATACTCAAGATGCTTTTACCGCTTCCGGTCTTTATCTCCGAGACCTTGGCGCTAATACGAAAACTTATACCGCTGAACGTCGGGCTGCTCTTAAATATTATTCAGGCGGTAATTGGGCTAAAGCCAAAAATGCTTTTTATGGTAATCAGGTTATGGCCATCGCGACTCGTTACCAAGGTCAAATTGATATCTTGCAGAATGATTAATAATCTGTTATATTCCAATTGATGAAGAAGGAAATTCACCCCCAATATCATAATGCTAAAGTCACTTGCGCCTGTGGCAATTCTTTTACCGTGGGTGCTTCAGTGGAAAAAATTCAAGTGGAAATATGTAGTGCTTGCCATCCGTTTTTTACTGGTAATGAAAAGATAATTGATATAGCCGGTATGGTGGAGAAATTCAAGGGTCGGGCCGCTAAAGCGACCAAGACGACAAAAGCGACTCAGGTGAAGAAAAAAGCTAGTAAATCATCTGCCTCAGCAGGCAAATAAGAGTCGATGAAAATCTCTGATTTTAGAGCCAATCCGAAAACGGCCTATTGGACGGACGTTTTTGATGACTTGGCTAAAAAGATTGCCGAAACTCAGGAATTGATCGCTGGCGATGAGTCAGTTAGATCTTTAGCTGAAGAGGAGATTAAGAGTCTTGAAAAACAGCAAACTGAAATTTGGGAAAAAATGGAGGAAATTTTAAAACCGAAAGCGAAGGGAATTGACTCAATTGGCCCAAAGACTGTCGTGATAGAATTAAGGGCTGGCGCCGGTGGTGAGGAGGCGGCTCTTTTCGCTTATGAATTATCCCAGACTTATGCTAAATATGCCGCCAATCAAGGTTGGGAATTTATTTTAACCGATGAATCACAAGCGCCGATGGGCGGTTATAAAGAAGCAACTTTTGAAATCACCGGTAATGATGTCTATGATTCTTTTAAATACGAAGTGGGGGTGCATCGAGTCCAGCGAGTCCCGGCCACTGAAAAGTCTGGTCGAGTCCATACCTCAACAATTTCTGTGGCTGTTTTACCAGTCAAAGAGGTGAGTGAGGTAAAAATTAACCCAGCTGATCTAGGAATTGACTTTACTCGAAGTGGTGGCGCTGGTGGGCAAAATGTTAACAAAGTGGAAACGGCCGTGCGGCTAACTCATAAGCCAACTGGAATTGTTGTGCGTTGTCAAAGCGAACGAACTCAATTGCGTAACAAAGAAAAAGCCCTCGAAATTTTAGCGGCTAAGATTGAATACAAAGAAAAGCAGGAAGAGGAGGCCAAATACTCAGCTGAGCGTAAGAGTCAAATTGGCACTGCTGATCGTTCCGAAAAAATTAGAACTTATAATTTTCTTCAGGATCGTATTACCGATCATCGGATTAAAAAATCATGGCACGGGATTGAACGAATCTTGGCCGGCAATCTCGACCAAATTTTTGCTGATCTTAAGGAAAATCTTGCTAAATAAGAGCCTTTCTGTTAAAATCTCCCTGTATGGTTGAAGTAATTAAAGACCAGGCCAAAGAAGATTTAGTTAAAAAAATGTTTGATTTAGGGGCTCATTTTGGTTATAGCCGAAATAGTCGTCATCCATCAAACAAGTCTTTTTTGTTTGGTTTAAAAAATAAAACTGTCATCATTGATCTTGAAAAGACGGTTGAAAGTCTAGAGACGGCTAAGATTTTTGTTAAAGAGTTAGGTCGCAATAAAAAAGCCATTGTTTTTGTTGGGACAAAAAATGAAGCCCAAGAATCGATTGCCAGCGTGGCCGACTTGACCCATTTACCCTATGTGGCTGAACGTTGGATTGGCGGGACAATGACTAATTTTCGAGAAATTCGTCGTCGCATTGATCGCTTGCTTACTCTTAAAGACGAGGAAGCGACTGGTGAGTTGAATAAATATACCAAAAAAGAACGGGGTGTTATCGCTAAAGAAGTGGCTAACTTGGAACGTTATTTTGGTAGTCTTACCAATCTTGGTAAATTACCAGGGGCAATTTTTGTTATTGACCCGAAAAAAGAATTCATCGCCGTGGCTGAAGCTAAGAAATTAAATATTCCCGTTATTGCCTTAGCTAATTCCGATTGCAACATTGAAGGAATTACTTATCCGATTGTTGCTAATGATGCTCAACGAAAAGTTATTGATTTTATCGCTCATGAGATTGCGGAGTCTTATAATGAGGGCATTAAAGAAAGCGAGGTTGATTTACCAGTTCCACCAGTTCCACCAGTTCCACCAGTTCCAAAATTGAACCAATGATTACCACGGAACAAGTTAAAGAATTAAGAACACGCACCGGAATTTCTATTGCTCAATGCAAAAAAGCGTTGGAAGACGCCAGTGGTGATATTGAGCAAGCCTTGCTTTTGCTGAAAAAAAAGGGCGCCGAAGTTGCCGATAAAAAATCTTCGCGTGAATTAAAGGCCGGAATAATCAGTGCCTACGTTCATGCTAATGGTAAAATTGGCGTTTTGGTGCAAATTCATTCAGAAACGGATTTTGTTGCCAGAAATGATGAGTTTAAAGTTTTAGCTAATGATCTGGCGATGCAGGTGGCCGCGATGAATCCGATTGATGTTACCGAATTATT
>CAZRQY010000004.1:0-15509 GCA_964602495.1 uncultured Candidatus Saccharibacteria bacterium | reverse complement strand
TCAGTCGAAAAGGTCCTTAAGAGTATCAATGGAATGTATGCCTTTAGTTTTTTAGATATTAAAAAACGTGAGGTAATATTAGCGCTGGATAAATTAGCAATTAAACCACTTTATTATATTAACACGCCGAAGTATTTTGCTTGGGCGTCGGAAGTTAAAGCATTTAAAGTTTTGCCAGATTTTAAGTATCGATTTGAAGAGGATTATCTTAGCGAATATCTAGTTTTTAGATATATCGTTGGGGAAAAGACTTTGTTTAAGGATGTCCACAAAGTTTTACCCGGAGAATTTATAACATATTCGCTAAAGGACCATACTTTTAAAAAACAATCGTACTCTCGATTGGTTAAAAACAAGAAAAAATCTAGAAAATTACTAGAAAAAACAATAAAAGAAAGTGTAGTCAGTCATTTAATGGGTGATAAACCAATTGGTATCCAGCTAAGTGGTGGTATTGATTCAAGCCTGGTCGCTGTCTTTGCCCAGAACTTTTCCAAGCAAAAGTTGCATTCTTTCTCTGTTGGTCTGGAGGATAAAAATTGGAATGAGTTTTTTTATTCAGACTTATCTGCAAAAATAATTGGAACCAATCATCATAGAATTATCTTTTCAAAAAACGATTTTGTCAAATTATTACCTAAGTTGATTTATCACCTAGATGAACCAATAATCCACCCTAATACTATACCGATGTTTCTGCTAGCAAAAGAAGCGAGAAAATATACCAAGGTATTGCTTACTGGCGAAGGAGCGGATGAATTATTTTATGGCTACAATAGGTACTTTTCTAGCCACTTTGATAGTGATGTTGAGATACTCCTATCAAATTCTTTTAGTCGACCAGAGATTGTATCAAAAATAGTTAAAAGTAAGAATCCTGTTCTGTCTATGGAGAGAAAAAATATTTTGGGCAAAACAAAAAACTTGAACAAAATTGATAAGATTAGTTATTACGATATTTACACCTATTTACCCCACGTCTTACTTCGTCAAGATAAAACTGGGATGGCGGCCAATATCGAAAATAGGGTCCCGTTTCTTTACGAATCGGTAGTCGAGAGTGCCTTCAACTTAAAGACGAAAGTTGGAAAATTGGGAGGGAAAACTCCTCTGAAGAAAATTGCTTTAAAATATTTTCCAGCTGATTTGGTTTTAAGAAAGAAATGCGGTTTTGGTTTGCCTATTTCGGAGTGGTTAAGAGATGATAAAGGGCTCCTCCCGTTTCTTAACGTTTTAAAAGATCATCCCTTAATAAATAAATATTTTGTTAAAAAAGAGGTTCTAAGGCTCACTGAAGAACATGTAGGTGGTAAAAATGATCATTCAGCAATATTATTCAGCATAGTAAGCCTTACTGTCTGGTATGATACTTTCATCAGGTACTCCTAGAAAATGCTATAATTTTAAGCAAAAGGCCTGGCAATATAAAGAGGAGGCTAAGAATTATTCTAAAAGTTAAGGAAATCAACGCACACCCTTAATTCTTTGCTTTCTTAAAGTCTTAGAAGTATAATATCTCTATGGACAAAAAATCAAAAATTTTAATGTGGGTTTTAATTATCGCGACCATTGTGTCAGTTGGTGTGACTTTTTATAACGACATGATCAAAGAAAACTTTACGGTGATTGAATCAGAAGAGTAGATTGTATGGAAATAACAAAAAATAAAGACGAGGCTTTTAGTTCGATAGATTTGGTCTTTCAGTGTCTTATTGATAAAGAAAAAGTAGTTTCTTTTGAAAAAATCATAAAAAAATATATTAAACCAACCGACATTGTTATTGATATCGGCACTGGTTCTGGTATTTTAGCTCTTTTGGCCGCTCGAGCCGGGGCGAGCAAGGTTTACGCAGTCGAGTATGACAAGTTTGTTACCACCACCGCTCAAAAAAACATCGAAGTAAGTGGTTATGGTAATAAAATCGAAATTTTACAAGGAGATGCTCGAACTTTAAAATACCCAACTGACTTAAAAGCTGATATAATAATCATGGAAATGCTCACTACTGGTATAGTTGATGAATACCAAGTTCAAGCTGTTAACAACCTTCATGACCAAGGTTTGATTACTGGCAAAACGATTCTCTTGCCAACTCATCAGGAAACTTACACTCAATTAGCTTATACTAATATTGATCATTATGGTTTTTCTATGCCGATGGTTAGTCATTTTTGGAAACATGACCACAATGAAGGTCTGGTGAATCCTTATGCAAAACCAGTATTGTTAAATTCAATAGATTTTTCAAAAAAAACAGAAGAAATTTTTAAACAGAAAGTAAGTTTAGTTGCTCAAAAAGACGGGGAAGTGAATAGCGTTTTCTTAACAAGTAAAACAATTTTAGATGAAAATGATTTTCTGTTTAGCACTAATTCTCTAAATGCCTCTGTTTCAGTTCCCTTATCAAAATTTGTTGTTAAAAAAGATGAGTCAGTTGATTTGGAAATAGAATACGTTTTTGGGGGAGGTTATCAAAATTTTAAAGTATTAAAAATTTAAAAAGATTATGCAACCACTTCTTTGTCAAGACGCTGTCGCTGAAATATTAGGTCTATTTACGTTTAGTGTCGCTCCGTCTTTATTACTTTATTCTTATATTCCAATTACCATTCTGACGGTTGTTTTCGGTTTTCTTATTTTAATTAAAGATCGAGGTAGTATACGAAGCAAATTATTATTTTTACTCTCTCTCACATTTGCTTTATGGGTTATAAACATAATAATTCAATGGATTTCCGTTCGTGCCGATATGGTAATGTTTGCTTGGCAAATTACTGCTATCTTTGAAATATTATTACCCTTGTTAGTTCTTTATTTCGCCTATGTTTTTATTGAAAAACGTGATCTGTCTTGGGTAACAAAAATTATTGGTAGTGGATTATACCTGTTAGTGATAATTCTCACACCAACGATTTATAATGTTCAAAGTTTTGATATTATATATTGTGAGGGAATGAATGGTTTCTTGCTTTATTCAATTTATATTTTTGAATTTATTTCTGGTATTGGTATCTTACTTTACGGTCTCATTAAAACCACCTCAAAAAAAATAAAACGAGAAGAAAAAAGTCAGATTAGATTACTGTCTCTGGGGGCGAGTGTTTTCTTGGTAGTATTTTCGCTCACGAACATGTTCGGTGAGACATTTAATACTTACTCTATTAACCTCGTCGGTCCAATTGGCATGGTTGTCTTCTTGGGCTTGTTGGGTTATATGATCGTTAAATTCAAGACCTTCAACATTAAACTCATTGCTACTCAGGCGTTTATGTTTGCCCTAGTTGCGATGATTGGCGCACAACTCTTCTTTATTAAGTTAATTCCTAACTTTATTCTAACCGGCTTAACATTGGCTGCTTCAGTCATTGTTGGCGGATTATTGATTCGAAGCGTAAAGAGGGAAGTCAGCCAGCGGGAAAAAATTGAACAATTGGCAACTAATTTAGCCAAATCCAACGAAAATCTCAAGGTGGCTAATGATAAATTGAAAGAATTGGATAAACAAAAAACTGAATTTGTTTCTATTGCCTCCCATCAATTAAGGAGTCCATTGACGGTTATCAAAGGTTATACTTCCATGCTATTGGAGGGTTCGTTTGGTCCAATTGAGAACAAAGCCCGCGAGGCGATTGATCGGGTTTATGAATCCAGTTTTAAATTGGTTAATGTAATCGAAGATTTCTTAAATATCACTCGCATTGAGTTGGGTCGAATGAAATATGAGATTTCTGTTTTTGACCTTGGACAATTGGTTCAAACAATAGTTAAGGACCAAGAGGCACACACTAAGAAGCAAGGTCTGGTTATCGACTTCCAAGATGGCACCGGAAATCATCATATCTCGGCTGATAATGGCAAAGTGACGCAAGTTATTTCTAACATTATTGATAACAGTATCAAATATACGCCTGCCTCCGATGATGCTCGGATTAAGATTAAAGTGGAGAACCTGTCCGACAAACGAATTGCCAGCAAGGAGAAAGTGCGTTTAACTGTTGCTGATAATGGCGTGGGTATTGATCCAAGAATGTTAAAGAAACTTTTTGAAAAATTTGCTCGCGCTGACGATGTCGGCAAAACTAATATTACCGGCACCGGTCTCGGCCTCTATGTAGCTAAACAAATTGTGGAGGGCTTGAACGGTAAAATCTGGGCCGAGTCAGCCGGTAAGGGTAAGGGTTCAACTTTCTTTGTTGAATTCCCGCGATCTGATAAACCGGTTCCGGTTTCCACTAATTCTAAAGTAGAATCCTATACCAAGAATGATCTTGAAACTTTACAGAATGGCAAAAAGTAAATAGGATAGACATATGGTAGACGCTAATCAAAAAATTCTATTGTCGGGTGTTAAGCCGACGGGGCGACCCCACATTGGCAATTATTTTGGCGCTATGAAGCAATTTGTTGATTTACAGGATGAGTATCAGAGTTATATTTTTATTGCCGATTTACACGCTTTGACCACTGCCCGCGACACCCAGCAATTAAAACAGGATACTTTGGATTTGGCTATTGATTATCTGACTATTGGTCTTGATCCGGCTAAAGTGACTTTCTTTAAGCAAGCTGATGTGTCTGACCATACTGAATTGACTTGGATTTTTAATTGTCTAACGACCATGCCTTATCTGGCTCGCGCCCACGCCTTCAAAGATGCCGAGGTTAAAAACAAAGAGGTTAATGTTGGTCTTTTCGATTATCCAGTGCTGATGGCCGCGGATATTTTACTGTATAACACCGACGTCGTGCCGGTCGGCCAAGATCAGAAGCAACATGTGGAAATTGCCCGCGATATTGCCGAAAAATTTAATTATCATTATGGCAAAACTTTTAAGTTGCCGGCACCGTTGATTTTAGACGAAGTCAAAACCGTGCCGGGTCTAGACGGACAAAAAATGAGCAAGAGTTATGGTAATACGATTCCACTTTTTACTAATGACAAAGAATTGAAAAGTTTGGTAATGAGTATTAAAACCGATTCAAAGGGAATAGGGGAGTCTAAAAATCCAGAAGAGTGTAATGTCTTTGCCCTACATAAACTCTTTACGCCAGCCGATCAACTCACCGAAATAAAGAAAAGGTATGTTGAAGGAGGAATCGGCTATAAAGAATCCAAAGAAATTTTGATTAAAAATATGGATGATTATCTTGCCCCACTTCGCACCAAACGCGCTGAAATCACCAAAGACCCTGATCATGTTATCCAAATCCTGAAAACTGGCGCGGAAGTAGCTCGGACTCAAGCTAAGACAAAAATGGCCGAGATTCGCGCCAAAGTGGGAATTGATTTATAAAATTATGATTAATAGAATTAAAATTGGAGAGTTAAGTCAACATATCGGTGAAGATGAAGAGGTGAGTATTGCCGGGTGGGTAGATGTTAGACGCGATCATGGTAAATTAATTTTTATTGATTTACGTGATGTGTCGGGTAAAGTGCAGATGGTAATTTTACCAAATCAGGCGGAGACTCATGAAATTGCTAGTGACTTAAGACCAGAATGGGTTGTTAGGGTAACTGGCCTAATTAATCAACGCCCGGAAAAAATGATCAACAAAGATCAACTCAATGGCGAGTTGGAATTGGAGGTCAAAGAGATTGAAGTTTTGAGTCAAGCTAAAGAGTTGCCATTTGAGACTGATACTGATTTAAATTTTGACACTTATTTAGATTACTTGCCATTGACCTTAAGGACCGAAAGAGCTAAGGCAATTTTTCGCGTCCAGGCGCAAATTATTAAATCTTTCCGTGATTTTTTGACCAGCGAAGGCTTTGTCGAAATTCAAGTTCCTAAATTAATTGGTGATGATGCCGAAGGGGGAGCTAACTCTTTCAATGTTGAATATTTTAGCCACACAGCGCACTTAGCCCAAAGCCCACAACTCTATAAACAAATTATGGTGGGTATCTTTGAACGGGTTTTTGCCACTGGCAATGTCTATCGCGCTGAAAAACACAGTACAACGCGCCATATAAACGAGTACACTAGTTTGGATATTGAGATGGGCTTTATCACTGACTATATTGATGTCTTAGTGATGGAAATGAAATTCTTAGCTAAAATCATGACTGATTTAAAGACTAATTGCGCTCAAGATTTTGCTTTATTGAAAGCCGAAATTCCCGAAGTACCAGCCCAAGTTCCCATTCTTAAATTACGCGAAGCACAAAAAATTATGAAGAAAGAAACGGGTGAGGATAATACTAACGAACCAGATCTGGAACCTCAGCATGAACGCTGGTTATGTGAGTACGCCAAGAAAAAGTATAATTCTGATTTTATTTTCATTTCCCATTTCCCGATTACCAAGCGGCCGTTCTATACCATGGAAGATAAAGCTGATCCGGGTTACGCACTGGGTGGAGATTTACTTTTTCGCGGTGTGGAAATTACAACCCTGGCTCAACGGATTCATGACTATGATACGCTCGTCGCTTCGCTCGAGAAAAATAAATTAGACCCCGAGAAATTCAGTTATTATCTTCAAGCCTTCAAATACGGACTGCCACCACACGGTGGGCTTGGTCTTGGGCTAGAACGTCTGACCGCTAAACTCTTAGGTCTTGATAACGTCAAAGAGGCGACTCTTTTCCCGCGCGACCTTAACCGGATTGACAACCTCTTGTCAACCGACAAATAAAAGATTATTATAAGTATTGAGCCGACCTGGTTAATGATCTTGCTCGGACATCTCCAATCTTCAAATGGTTGTGTACGCTTCCAATTCGTCGTTGGTCAAGTCCAGCTGACCTCTTGTGGGGCCAGTTGTAAGAAAAAAAGCCTGGTCGGCTTTTTTTCTGTCAAAAACCTCTTCCGCGAGACAAGACTCACCAAATAAGCTATAGTTAACAAGATGGAAAGTGATTTTAAGATAAAAATCGGCAATTTTGAGGGACCTTTGGGTTTATTGCTTAATCTGATTGAAAAACGCAAAATGCATATTTCCCAGGTGTCACTAGCGCAAGTAGCCGACGATTATGTTAATTATCTAAAAAACCAAGAAAGTCAATCAATGGCGGTAATGGCTAATTTCATTATCACTGCCTCAACGCTGATGTTGATCAAATCGCTCGCTCTCTTGCCTGGACTACAGCTAACTGAAGAGGAAAAAGAGAATGTGACAGATTTAGAAGATCGGCTTAAACGTCTACAAAAAATTTGTGACCTTAGTCGGTCAATTAAAGAACGTTTTGGTCAAAATATCATTTTTAGTCGGGAAGAAAATACCGCGCCAGTGATTGTTTTTTCGCCGACCAAAGAAATTACTCAGTCAGGAATACTGGTAGCAATTAAGCGGTTGATAAACAATTTGCCAATTAAAGAAGTTTTACCTCAGACGATAATAAAAAAAGTGGTCAGTTTGGAAGAAGTAATCAGTGATTTGGCCAGTCGAGTCGAACAAGCGATTCGGTTGAGTTTTAGTGATTTTGTTAAAGACCTGCCTGACGGCGAGGTCGGTAAAAAAGATCGAGTTAATATTGTCGTTAGTTTTTTAGGAATGCTCGAATTAGTCAAACAGGGAGCAATTAATATTGAACAAAAAGCTCATTTTGCGGAAATCGAGATGGAAAACAAAATGGTTGGAGTTCCTCATTATTAGACGTTATAATAATCTTTATGACCTTAGAGGCTAAAATCGAAGCTATTTTATTTTACAAAACCGAGGCCGTTACGATTAGCCAATTAGCTAAGTGGTTAACGGTATCGGTAGAAAAAATTGCGACCAGCCTTGATCAATTGGTCAATGATTTGGCTAATCGAGGAATAAGACTAGTCCGCCACGGCGAAGAGGTGATGCTCGGAACAGCAAACGAGGCTGGTTCGTTGATTGAAGAGATAACCAAAGAGGAGTTATCGCGCGACCTCGGTAAAGCAGCCCTAGAGACTCTAACCTTAATTATTTATCAAGGACCGTTATCTCGCTCCGAGATTGATTATGTTCGCGGAGTCAATTCCAGTTTTATTCTGCGCCATCTTTTAATTCGCGGATTAATTGAGCGTGAATTAGATAAAAAAGATGCCCGCCGTTTTATTTATCGACCAACTTTCGAACTTCTACGTTATCTGGGGATTGAAAAAGTTCAGGATTTACCAGAATATGAAGTCATAAAAAAACAAGTAGCTAGTTTTAATAATCAAGAACCGGAGAATGAAAATTGAAAATAATAATATCATTATTGTTAGTTTGAGCCTGTCTCTCTTTTTAATTTGGGGCGGTTTTTACCTGTCTTATCCTAATTTTTTTGAATTAGAAAAAAGAGTCAAAAAAATGGCTGAGCAAAAAATTGAGGAGCAAAAGAAAATTAATAAAGCCCTCGCTTTTGACCATTTAAAGCTAGAGGCTAAGGCCTTTGTTGTTTACGATATTGAAGTCGGTAAACTTATCGCTGGTCAACAAGAACATCAACCTCTGTCCCTAGCCTCGATAACCAAATTAATGACCGTATTGATCGCTAGTGAAAATTTGGAGTCAAGGACACCAATCACTATTAATCAAACTACGATTGAAACTGAGGGGGGATTGCGCCAAGGTGAGAGATGGTTCCTAGCTAATTTGGCGGCTTTGACTTTAGTCAGCTCATCTAATGATGGCGCTACCGCCTTGGCTGAGTCAGCGACAACGGAAACTGGTCAAAATGATTTTATTAAGCAAATGAACGAGAAATCTTTAGCCCTTGGTCTCGGTGACCTATTTTTCACCAACCCAACCGGCTTGGACAATAATTCCGTACTTGGTGGTCGCGGTTCAGCTCTTTCGGTCGCTAAATTATTGGCTTATATTATGAAAAATGAACCAGAAATTTTCTCAGCCACTCGCGAATCGGTACTTGAAGAAAAAAGTTTAGATAACCTTAATCATCTCGTTTTAAATACTAACGAAGTGGTTAATGAAATTCCGGGCCTGATCGCTTCTAAAACCGGTTATACTGATGTCGCCGGTGGTAATTTGGCGATTGTGGCCAATTTGGGCTTACATCGCCCTGTCGCGATCGTTGTTTTGGGTTCTAGTAAACCGGGACGTTTCGCCGATACTAAAAAACTAGTTGGAGCAACCCTCAATTATTATACTAATCTTAATTCCGCGATCGCGGAATAAATAATTTTTATGGTTTATCTAAGTTTACTAAAAGTTTTTCTACCAGCCACGGCCGCTTTTTTTATCGGAATTGGAATAACTCCGATTCTAACCGCTTGGCTTTATAAAAATAAGTTGTGGAAAAAAAAGACTGGGAAAATTACTCCCGATGGCCGAGAGACGCCGATTTTTAACGAACTTCATAAAGACAAAGAGGTCGGCACACCGCGAATGGGTGGCATTGTCATTTGGGGAAGCGTCCTTATTACCACTTTACTTTTTTGGTTAATCACTTTACTTTGGCCAGAAATTGAAAAATTTAATTTTTTAAGTCGCAACCAAACCTGGCTACCCCTTTTTACCCTTCTGGTTGGTGCCGTTGTTGGTTTTATTGATGATTGGCGCCAAGTGAAAGCAGAACAAGATGTTAAAAATGCTGGCCTATCTTTTTCTCACCGATTATTAATTGTCGTTTTGTTGGGCCTCATTGGTGGCTACTGGTTTTACTTTAAATTGGATATCTCGGCAATTAATCTGCCTTTTTGGGGTATTCTTTATCTTGACTGGCTTATTATTCCACTCTTTGTCTTGATAATGATTGCTCTTTTTTCAAGCGGAGTAATTGACGGCTTAGATGGATTATCTGGAGGAGTAATGGCCATCATTTTTGCGGCTTATACCGGAATTGCTTTCTTTCAAAACCAAATCGACTTGGCTGCCTTTTGTGGAGCAACCACCGGGGGACTTTTGGCTTTTCTTTGGTTTAATATCCCACCAGCCCGTTTTTATATGTCAGAGACGGGTATTTTGGGCTTAACCACCGCCCTGACAGTGGTTGCTTTTCTGACCAATTCAGTGGCCACTTTACCAATTATTGCTTTACCGTTAGTGGCGACTGTTTTATCAGTCGTGATTCAGTTGTTATCGAAAAAATTCAGGAACGGAAAAAAGGTCTTTAGGGTCGCCCCGCTCCATCACCATTTTGAAGCTCTTGGCTGGCCGGCTTATAAAGTGGTAATGCGTTATTGGGTTATCGGTATCGTTTTTGCCATCATCGGAATGATTATTACTTTCGTTGGCGGACCGAAATTATAGATTCGTTGGAAATATTAGACAAATCACGCTAAAATAGAGTTAATGCGGGCAAAAAGACAAGAGGACCGGGTGTTGTTGTTAATCGTGTTGACTTTAATTGTTGCTGGTTTTGCCATTTTTCTATCAGCATCACTCGGTCAGGTTGGACGCGATAACGCCAGTTTCCAGACAATTGCCCTCAAGCAATTAGGAGTTTTGCTTGGTGGTTTGATTTTGACAATTGTTTTTGCCAATTTACCCTATAAATATCTCAAACCTTATTCGCCCTATCTTTTTATTCTGGCTCTGGTTTTGACTGGTCTGGTTTTTATTCCTAGTTTAGGTCTGTCCTATGGTGGAGCAAAACGTTGGCTAGAGCTTGGTTTATTTACTATCCAACCGTCTGAATTTCTTAAATTTACTTTTATTGTTTTTTTGGCGGCTTGGGCTGGAGCGAGAAAAGATCGTCTTAAAAATTTAACTAGTGGTTTTTTGCCGTTTTTAATTTTCTTGAGTCTGGTTGGCACTTTAATGATCTTACAACCAGATACCGGGACTTTAATGGTCATGGGGATCGGGGCCGTGAGCATTTTTATTGTCGCCGGTGGCTATTGGCGACATTTTTTTCTTTTATGTTTACTCGGTGTCCTTGCTCTTGGTTTCCTTGCCGTCACCCGACCCTATGTTCGTGATCGAATTGAAACATTTTTAAATCCGAAACAAGACTTAACTGGTTCTTCCTATCAAATTAATCAATCTTTGATCGCCATCGGTTCGGGCGGACTATTAGGCCGCGGTTTTGGTCAAAGTGTGCAAAAATTTAATTTCTTACCTCAGCCAATCGGCGACTCAATTTTTGCCGTAACGAGTGAGGAATTTGGTCTCCTGGGCGCGACCTTATTAGTCATTCTATATTTAATTTTTGCGCTCTGGGGCTTAAAAATAATCTCGCGTGTCGTTGATCCTTTTGGACGACTTTTGGGAACAGGCTTGATTATGCTCATTACCGGTCAAGCCTTCATCAATATTGGCGCTATGCTTGGCCTTTTACCGCTCACTAGTGTGCCGTTACCTTTTATCAGCCACGGTGGCACAGCCCTGCTCTTTGCTTTAATCGAAGTCGGTATTATACTAAACATATCTAAAACTAAATAAAAATATGAAGATTCTATTTACTGGAGGAGGCTCCGGCGGACATTTTTACCCAATAATCGCCATTGCTCAAAAAATCAGGCTTTTATCGACCGCTGAAAAATTAGTTGAACCAGAACTTCTTTTCATGTCCAATGAACCCTATAACCAACAAATTCTTTTTGAAAATAATATTAAATTTGTTCCTATTTCGGCTGGCAAATTACGCCGAGACAAATCACCATTAAATTTTTTGAGAAATTTTTTCGATCTGTTTAGGACATTAATAGGTTCGATCAGCGCTCTGTTTAAAATTTTTACCATCTACCCAGACATCATTGTCGGTAAGGGTAGTTATACTAGTTTCCCGGCTTTGCTCGCCGCTAAAATTTTACGGATTCCAGTCATGATTCACGAATCAGATTCTCACCCAGGACGAGTCAATCTTTGGGCTGGCAAATTTGCCGTCCGGATCGCTTTGTCTTATCCGGAAGCAGCTAAATACTTTCCACCTAAAAGCACCGCGGTGACCGGCAATCCGTTGCGCCAAGAAATAATGACACCAGTTAAGATTGGGGCACGTGAATTTTTGCGCTTAGAAAAAGAGGCGCCAATAATTTTCGTTGTCGGCGGTTCGCTCGGGTCCATGAAGATTAATGATGTTATTCTTGATGTCTTACCAGAATTACTAAAAAAATATCAACTTATTCATCAGGTCGGTAAAAATAATTTTGACATGGTCAATCGTCGAGCTAATTTTTTACTTAAAGACAATCCGTTGGCTAACCGTTATCGGATTTTTGATTATCTGAATAGCTCAGCCATGAGAATGACAGCTGGTGTTTCATCGTTGGTTGTTACTCGGGCTGGTTCAGCTCTGTGGGAGGTTGCCAATTGGGGCTTACCAGCAATTATTATTCCCATCCCCGAAGAGATCAGTCATGACCAACGAACTAATGCTTTCACTTACGCGCGGAGTGGTGGTGCCGTCGTTATCGAAGAGAAAAATCTCACGCCTTCAATTATCTTATCGGAAATAAATCGAATTATCACTGATGAAAAACTACAAGTAAAAATGTCCCAGGGAGCCAAAAATTTTGCCCGACCTGAAGCCGCTGAATTAATTGCTCGAGAAATTCTTAAGATTGCTTTGCGTCATGAAGAATAATATTGTTACTAGATTCGCCCCTAGTCCGACTGGTCTTTTGCACGCCGGTAATTATCGAACGGCTATTTTTAGTTATCTTTTTGCCAGACAAAATGGTGGCAAATTTATTCTTCGAATTGAGGATACTGACAAAGAGCGTTCTCAAAAAAAATACGCTGATAACATTATTGAGAGCTTAAATTGGCTTGATTTGGAATATGACGAAATTTTTTATCAGTCAGCGAGAATTTCGAATCATCAAAAATACTTGGAGAAATTAATTAAAGAAAACAAAGCTTACGTTTCCCATGAAGAAAAAAACCCCTTGACAAGCTCGGGGCAGGAAAAGAAAGAACGAAGAGCTGAGGTCATTCGTTTTCGCAATCCTAACAAAAAAGTCAGTTTTCATGATTTAATCCGAGGATTAATTATCACTGACACAACTGATCTTGGTGATTTTGTTATTGCCAAGAGTTTAACCGAACCAGTTTTTCATCTGGCGGTTGTGGTTGATGATTATGAAATGGGTGTAACTCATATTATTCGAGGTGAAGATCATATTTCTAACACCTCGAGGCAAATTTTGCTCCAAGAAGCAATCGGCGCCCCAATCCTTGAGTATGCTCATTTACCCCTAGTTCTTGCCCCTAATCGATCGAAATTGTCTAAAAGACACGAAGCCTTAGCTTTAACCGAATATCGCGACCACGGTTATTTGTCAGAAGCAGTTTTTAACTATATCTCGCTTCTTGGTTGGAATCCGGGCACGGAACAAGAGATATTCTCCAAAGAAGAATTGACTAGAAATTTTGATTTAAGTAAGGTCCAAAAAGGAGCCGCTATTTTCGACCAAGTTAAACTTGACTGGTTTAATCGCGAGTACTTAAAACATTTGTCGCCGATTGTTTTACGCGAAAAATTGTCATCGTTTATTCCGCCATCAGCCCTCCCGTTAGCAGAAATTCTAGTTGAACGAATTAATAACTTAAGCGAGGCTAAAGATTTAATCGCTAGTGGCGAATTTGAGTTCTTTTTCTCCTCACCGGAATTAAATAAAGAATTATTAAAAGAAGGTAAACACTTGAACGAAACAGTTGATCTTTTAGAGAAACTATCGGAACATAATTTTTCGGCTAAAAAAATAAAAGATCAACTTTGGGCTTTTGCAACTGAACAGGGGAGAGCCGAGGTTCTTTGGCCGATGCGAGTCGCGTTAACGGGCCAAATTAAATCACCCGACCCTTTTACGGTTGCCTCAATTTTGGGCAAGGAAGAAAGTGTTCGTCGATTAAAATATGCGCAAAAAATTCTTCATTAAATTATTTCTTATTTTATTTTTTTCACTCGGTATTTTGTTAACTGACAAAACGTTGTTAGCGGTTTCGATTGATGAACTTAAAAATAGTATTAACAACCAACAAAACTTAATAAAAAAATTGGATGATGAAATTATTAAATATGAACAAAAAATTGACGTCACCAGACAGCAATCAAGTTCGCTCAAAAAAGAGATTCAGCAAATTGATCTAACTAGGCAAAAATTGCAAACGAGTCTTTTGTCGACACAGAGTAAGATTACGCTGACTAATGGTAATCTTGATAAACTCAAGATAGATATTCGAACAACTGAAGAAAAAATTACTGATAGTAAAATAGTTATTGCTGAGACTTTGCGAAAAATCCGTCAAACCGAGACAGGCGATTTACCCGAAATGCTAACAAGTTTTAATCACTTGACCGATCTTTGGGATGATTTAAGTCGTTATCAATCTTTAAATAACACCTTAAATGATCACGTGGCAACTCTTCGTAACAGTAAGCAAATTCTTGAAGTAGATAAAAATCAGACTGAGCAGGAAAAAAATAAATTAACCGGTTTAAAAGAAGATCTGAGCGATCAAAAAAGTGCGGTCGATATTACCAAGCAAACCAAAGATACGTTATTAACTCAAACTAAGAGTAAAGAATCGGCCTACCAAAAATTATTGGCTGGTCGCAAAAAGAAAAAACAAGAGGTTGAAGCGGAAATCGCTAGAGTTGAAGCAGAATTACAATTTGCGCTTGACCCGAGTAAATTACCGAGTACTGGCCCTGGTAGTCTAGGTTGGCCACTGCTTAGACATGTTATTACTCAGGGTTTTGGTAACACCGGTTTTGCCAAAAGCTCTCAAGGTCAATCGGTTTATGGTGGCAAAGGACACAACGGTATTGATCTGGCCGCTAGTATCGGCACTCAAATTTATTCGTCTGGAAGTGGTCAAGTTGTAGGAATGGGTGATACCGACAAGGTCTGTTCTGGTGCGTCCTATGGTAAGTGGATTTTGATTCGACATAATAATGGGTTATCAACGTTATATGCTCATCTTTCTCTAATTAAGGTTAGCACTAGCCAAAACGTAAAGCGGGGAGAGGTTATTGGTCTCTCTGGTAATACGGGTTATTCAACCGGACCCCATCTTCATTTCTCAACCTATGCTTCGGACGGGGTGAAAATAAGTTCACTTAAGAGTAAGGTGGCCGGTTGTGGCACCTATATCTTACCAATTGCTTCGTATAGTGCTTACTTAAATCCGTTAAATTATTTATAATATAGGAATATGAATAACAACTCACAAAGTGGCCTGCCAGCGCAGGCGGGTCTGATAAAATTAATAATCTTAATTATCGTCGTGGTCATCATCTTAAGTTATTTAGGAATTAATATTCAAAAAATTGCTGAGTCAGAAACTGGTCGGGCTAATTTTGGCTATGTTTGGCAGATAATTTTGAAGGGTTGGGATTGGCTAATGGTTTTGTATCAACAATACTTAGCCGGACTGATTGATCAAGTCTTTGGTGGAGTGATTAATTCGGTAAAAAACGTTGTAAAATAAGGAGTTTTTAACCAGAAAGGGGAGCGAAAACCACTCTTTTAGCTTGACTTTTTGAGACCCCTGTGCTAGACTACAGATATCCTGCTAGTGTCAAGAGTGAGTAGTTTATAGGAGTTTAGTTTAGCAGGGCCTGTCTGCTTACGGGCAGACATCGTCGAAATTAAAAAAATATTCGTTTTATCGAACTAGGTATCGCGACTGGCCG
>CAZRQY010000003.1:0-17642 GCA_964602495.1 uncultured Candidatus Saccharibacteria bacterium | reverse complement strand
CGGTCTTCAACCCCCGGTCGGAAGAAGAAAATCTTACTCTTGCAATTAACCTGCGAAGACTTTCTACCCGCTGACGACGAGGAAGTTGAGCGCAATATTACGGAAAAGGAGGCTTTGCAGGAGATGAGAAGGAGAGCTTACACGCCCGGTGGTTTGGTGGAGATGGTCGAACTATTGGTTGCGAATCCGGAGTTGAGGAAGAGTCGATTTTCTCTTTGTGCTTTCCAAGTTCTTCTCATCGGAGAAGTTGAAAAGCTCTGTAGTATTGTCTGGCAATGTGGTCATCTCGCCATTCGCGATAAAGTAGATGGCAATTGCGGTTGGAATTGCCGATTCCTGGCGACGCGACAGTACTGATTACTTCTCTCGAACAAAACCCCACGTTGCCGTGTGCGACGGGGGGTTTTCTCTATCTAATCAATCTTTTCCTTGCTATTTGACGAATAGGGGTATATAATTCGTAGTATATGAGAAATTTTAATCAAGGGGGCGGAAATCGTTTCGGGGGTAATCGTAGTGGTGGCGGGTCGAAATTTGGCGGTGGACGCTCAGGGGGTGACCGAGGACCAGTAACGATGCATCACGCAATCTGCAATAAATGCAATAAGGATTGTGAAGTGCCGTTTCGGCCGACGGGGGACAAGCCAATTTTTTGCAATGACTGTTTTGCTAAAGAACGAGGAAATGACCGTGGTAGCGATCGTGGCGGAGATCGTTTCCCGAGAAGGGATTTTAGTGGTTCGACTAGCTCATCGCAAGTTAATGATGAAGTTAAAAAACAACTAGAATTTTTGGGCCTCAAAATTGACCGTTTAACTAAAATTGTCGAAAATTTTTCCTCAGTCAAATCTGGTTCGACCGAAACTAAATCGGCTGAAGTTAAGAAGGTCTTAAAAAAGGTGACTAAGAAAAAAACTATTCCGACGACCAAGGAGAAGGTGAAAAAAACTAAGGTCTAGGAAATTAAGTAAAATGCGACGAAAATTCCACCGACTCAATAAAACAGGGATAGCGGTAGGAGTGGCTGTTTTTACTATTTTAATTTTTGCCGGCCTCTATTCAGGTGGATTATTTCCCGAAATTTATGGTCGGGTCGAAGCAAACATCATTACTTATACTGCGCCGAAAATTGATATTGTTGATTACGAACGACGGTTGTTTAAATTAGCTGGTTCGACAAACTCACCACAAGCTAGCTCAACCGAAAAATCACTTTGGCCGGCTAAAATTGTTTATCCCAAGGCTCGGGCTATTTTACCTTTTAAACGGGTGGTTGCTTATTATGGTAATTTTTATTCCAAAAGGATGGGCATTCTCGGCGAATATCCGCCGGCGGAGGTTTTGCGACGCTTAGCTGAAGAAGTGGAAAAATGGGAACTGGCTGATCCCGAAACACCGGTTCAACCAGCGCTCCATTATATTGCCATCACTGCTCAAAAAAACGCTGGTGTCGATGGTAAATATCGTCTGCGAATGCCGACCAGGGAAATTGATAAGGCGTTAACCATGTCCAAGGAAGCCAAAGCAATTGTTTTTTTGGATGTTCAAATTGGCTTAAGCGATCTGCGTGTTGAGTTGCCCTTATTGGAAAATTACTTCAAACAACCCAAGGTTCATCTGGGGATTGACCCAGAATTTTCAATGAAAAACGGGGATCAGCCGGGAACGGTTATTGGCACGATAGACGCGACCGATATTAATTACGCGGCAAATTATCTAGCCAAATTAGTACGGGAAAATAATTTACCACCGAAGATTTTAGTCATTCATCGTTTTACACAAGCGATGATGACCAATTATCAATTGATCAAACCTTTGCCTGAAGTGCAAATTGTCATCGACATGGATGGTTGGGGAGCGCCAGCCAGAAAGATAAATACTTATGAGAGTTTTATTGCCAGTGAGCCGGTCCAATTTACGGGCTTCAAATTGTTTTATAAAAATGACCTTAAACAAGAGCCCAGTCGTCTGATGACGCCAACTGAGTTGCTTAAACTTAAACCACGGCCAATTTATATTCAATATCAATAAATTTACCCCGCCTAGCACCATTTGGTGCTGGGCGGGGCTGATAAGGGTAGCGGACAAATCAAGCCACTTGGGCCGATCCTTCTTCTTGGGCCCAATTGGCCGGTGTTTTCTGTTGATCCAGTGGTTGAGATCCTCCCAGATACGAAGACTGGTCTCCGGATCTCTTGAATAATCTCTCAATCGAGGAGCAATCCAAATTAAGTACTGCTCGGGGGACAATCTTTCTAGGTGCTTTAACCGGAACGATTCCAGCTCAAGAAAATCCAGGATTATCTCAAAGTACTTCCGCCGATGGAGTCTTCTTTCCAGGGGGATCCTCTTTTCCAATTTCTGGTGACAAGCCTCACAAAGAGGAACAGTTATCGGCCGATAAGCTCGACTTCCTTTTCCCCAGAAACGCACTGGCAAAACATGGTGTCGGCCGATCTCCTGATACTGATGACACCGACAACACCAACCTCGTCTCGGGCGTCCCCTTTTTCGATGACCATTATTGCTCCGGCCATTCTTTCGAGACACGGTAACCTCCTTCCTCGGTTGAAACTCCAAACACTAGACAATTACAGACTCCAATATTATTGTTAACTGTTTTAGGCTGTTTCGTCAAGTTTTAGTCATTTTGGGGCCAATTTATGATAAAATAGCCACATGACGAAAATAACGATTATCGGGGCAGGCGAACTTGGTCGAGCTTTGGGTAAAATTCTACCCGATCTCGATCGCCGGCTGGTTTATTGGGATTGCGATGAAACTAAGTTAATTGATATTGAATCAGAAGGGATTTCTTTACCCGAGGCCATGCTTGAGTCCAATTTTATTTTTCTTTGTATCCCATCTTGGCGAGTTAAAGAATTTTTAGCTTACGCTCGACCCTATTGGCCCAAACGGGCGATCCTGGTTTTCTTATCAAAGGGAATTGATCAGCAAACTGGTAAATTACCTTTTGAATTAGCAAGTAAATTATTACCCAAAAATGTTACCTGGGTAGTCGCCAGTGGGGCAATGATGGCTGAAGAAATTATCGCCGGTCATTTTGGCGCTTGTCTCGTATCGGCGAGAGCGCCGACAGCAATTGGAAAAGTTATTGCGCTTTTCAGGGGGACTAATATTCTCGCCTTACCAGCCGAAGATTTTAAGGGCGTGGCTTGGTCTGGTGTTTTGAAAAATATCTACGCGCTTGGTTTAGGCTTAGCTGAAGGTCTTGGTTGGACGATTAACGAGCGCGGTCTTTTGTTTGCTCAATCAACGGAAGAAATTTTACGCTTAATAAAGATCTTGGGGGGAAAGAAAGAAACATTTTTAATCCCACCAGCCCTAGCCGATTTTGTTTCAACCAGTTTTGGTGAAAATTCTTTGAATCACCAGGTTGGAGTGGAATTAGGCCAAATTGGTCAAACTGACAAAAAGAGCGAAGGACTGATGTCATTACCCCCACTTTTAGATCGTCTTGATAAAAAAGCGACGGCTTTTCCCATTCTCCAAAATCTGGCCAAAATTATCATCGCTCACGACGACCCTAAAAAAGTCTTCGGCAAATATTAAATAAGTAAACTTTCCACCACTTCTTTAACCAAATTGCCATCGGCCAGACCCTTGGTTTCTTTCGTTATCGCCCCCATCAATTGGCCAAACTTTGTTTTATCGATAATGCCGAGCTCAGCTTTTTTGGTTTCGGCGATTTTTTGAATTTCTTCACGTGACATTTGAGCGGGGAGAAAACTTTCAATAATTGCCAATTCTCGCTTTTCCACCTCAGCTTTTTCCGGTCGTTGACCAAGAGTGAATTGTTCGATTGATTCTTTTCGTTGCTTAGCCAAGCGTTTTAGAACAATCAAGGCACCCTCGTCATCAATCAACTTATCCGGTTTTTTTCCTTTGGCGATAACCTCATTCGTAAAAGAGGCTAAAATATTACGCAAGGCCGAAAGTCGTTCTGTTTCTTTAGCGAACATTGCTTTTTTAATTTCGTCTTTGATTTGTTGATGTAACATGGTTATTTTTTATGAAAATTATAATGATTGAATAATAACATAATCGGTCGGCGGGAAAAGGCAAAGCCCGACGAGTTTCTGGCTAGAAACTCGTCGGGCTCAAAACTTGGCCATGACAACAGCGACCGCTGTTATCACGAGGGCAACTAGCAAGAAGAACTGGATCACTCGCCAAATCTCTTGTCTCTGTTGGGGCGAAATGTTGATCCCTAGCCGCCTCACCCACCGGAAAGACTTCTTTTTTCGGTGCTGCCGACGCTTTTTGGTGGCCATTAGGCACCTCCTTTCAGCTCTAATCTTAAGTCTATGCCCAAAAACCAAAAAGTCAAAAAATGCTACAATTAACCTTATTAAGGATAAAATGATCACCCAAGAATTCAAAAAAGCCCATAGTCAGCTAAATAAGGACCAAAAAGAAGCAGTAGACACGATCGAGGGACCGGTCATGGTCGCGGCTGGGCCGGGAACTGGTAAAACTCAGATCTTGGCCTTACGCATTGCTAATATTTTACTTAAAACAGACACTCGACCAGAAAATATCTTAGCGATCACTTTTACCGAATCGGGAGTCTTGTCAATGCGACGACGATTGACTGAAATAATTGGCACACCGGCTTACGCGGTGGAGATTAATACTTTCCATGGTTTTTGTAATGATGTCATCAAAAACGAGCCAGAAAGTTTTCCTGATATTATTGGCGCGACCAATATCACCGAAGTTGAACAAATCAAAATTTTAGAAGAAATTCTATTAGCCGGGAAATTTAAGGAATTAACAACCTTCAATGATCCTTTTTATTATTTACGATCAATTCTTTCGTCGATCAACGAATTAAAGCGTGAAGGAATTACTCCAAATAAATTCCAAACTGAGATTGTAAAAAACCTGAAAGAATTTGAGCAAATCACAGATCTTTATAACAAGAAGGGTAAATATCAAGGTCAAATGAAGTCTAAGTATACTGATGATTTAAAGAGACTGAAAAAGAATAAAGAATTAAGTAAAATTTATGAAATTTATCAAGTAAAGTTACGTGAGCAAAAATCTTACGATTACCAAGATATGATCATGGAAGTGGTAGTGGTGCTGGAACGGGATCATGATTTATTACTTAAACTTCAAGAACGATTTCAATACATTTTGGTTGATGAGCACCAAGATACCAATAACGCTCAAAATAAAGTTTTAGAGTTATTAGCCAATTATTTTGATGATCCAAATCTCTTTGTTGTTGGTGATGACAAGCAAGCCATTTTCCGCTTCCAAGGCGCGTCACTGGAAAATTTTCTCTATTTTAAGAAAAAATATCCTCAAGCCAAACTCATTATCTTAGAAGAAAATTATCGTTCTAGTCAAAAAATTCTAGACGCGGCTGACTCGCTTATTTCCGGCGACAAAAAACTCAAAGCCAAGGCCGGGCACACTAATCAACCGATAAAAGTTTATGAATTTAGCCGATTGGAAGTTGAAGAATATTTTTTAGCTGAAAATATCAAAGCGAAAATTAAAGAGGGGACAGCGCCCGAACAAATCGCTGTCTTTTATCGCGATAACCGCGACGTCTTTGCTATTGCCCAGGCGTTAGAACGAGCTGGTGTCCCAGTCATGATTGAATCAGATCAAGATATTTTAAACGATAATGATATCCGGAAATTGATCACCATTTTTCGGGCAACTAACAAGGTTGGGGATGATCAATTATTCATTGAAACGCTCCATCTTGATTTCTTGAATTTTAATCCACTTGATGTTTATAAATTAATTAAAGAAGCTCACCAGTCGCGAAGTTCTATTCTTGAGCTTACCTCTCAGAATTCGATCTTTAAAGATTGGCATAAAAAATATTTAAGTTTTGCCAAGTTGGCCAAGAATGAAGGTTTAGCCGAATGTTTTGAGGAAATTGTTCGCGAGAGCGGTTTCTTGGCCTACCTGATGACCAAACCAGAAACGGTAGTGAAGATTGATAAATTAAACGGTCTCTTTGCGGAAGCTAAGGGAATTATCGAACGCCACAAAGCAGGTCAATTGGCTGATTTTATTAATTATCTTGATTTACTTGAACAACATAATATTCTGATTAAAAAGGGGGCTGAAACAGTGGTTACTAAAAGAGTCCGTTTAATGACAGCTCATAAATCCAAAGGTTTGGAATTTGACCATGTTTATATTACCTATGCCTTCGATGGCCATTGGGGTAATAAGAAGAAGCGGGACTTGATTAAATTACCGTGGCAGACGGCGGAAGCTAACGATGACGAACGACGACTTTTTTATGTGGCTTTAACACGAGCGCGGAAAATGGCCATGATTACTTATTCACGTGAAGGCAAAAATAAACGAGAATTATTACCAACCCAATTTATTAGCGAAATAAATTCGTCCTTGGTGGAGAAAATGGATAGCACTGAGTACGAAGAGAATTTAGTTAACCATAAGGAAATTCTCTTTGCCCCTCGTCAGGCCCGGGGTTGGTCAATTAAGGACCAGGAATTTGTTCGAGCTTTGTTTTCAGAAAGAGGTTTGGCCGTAACTCATCTAAATAATTATCTAAAATGTCCGTGGAATTATTTTTATACTAATCTCCTGCGCTTACCTAAGGCCGAACAATCACATTTAATGTTTGGTACCGCCGTCCATCATGCCCTCCAAGACTTTTTCGATTCTTTTAAGGGTGACGAGGATCCAGACAAGGCTTATCTTATTACTAAATTTCGCGATTACTTAAACCATGAACCAATGCCGGAACGAAATTTTGCTGAGTATCTCGAACGAGGTGAAGAAGCGCTTAACGGCTATTATGACTTTTGGCAGGGAAAATGGAAAACTCGCGTGCTGACCGAGTTTAATATTAAGGGGGTTATTTTGACGCCCGAAATTAGATTAACTGGCAAGCTCGATAAACTGGAAATTTTAAATGACAAATTAGAAGTCAATGTGGTGGATTACAAAACCGGTAAACCTAAAACTCGCGGTTATATTGAAGGTTCAACTAAGAATTCGGAGGGGGAGATTAAACGACAAATTGTTTTTTATAAACTCTTGCTCGACAAATTTACCGATGGCAAATACAAAATGATCAGCGCCGATGTTGATTTTATTGAACCAGACGAAAAGGGTAATTATAGAAAAGAAGCTTTCACTGTCATCGATAGCGAGGTCGGGGAGTTGATTGAGTCAATCAAAAAAATGACTGACGAAGTCCTTAATTTAAAATTCTGGGACCAGACCTGCGACGATCCCAAATGTGAATTTTGTGCCTTACGGGCAATGATGAAATAATTTTTATTTAGTATCCTGCAGGCTCCAGGCGAATTTGAGAGTTAGGAGCATGATAAGGCCGAGAAGGAGAAAAATATATTTGAAATCAAGAATCAATAAAACTAGCGAAGCGAAGACTGGACCGACTAGGTAGGAGAGGGGAACATTAATACGCGACAGGGAAATGATGCCGGTATTAATTCCACTAATTTTTTTAAATAGGTAAGTTTCCTTCATTATTTCAACCGTAGCAGCGCCGGTTCGGGTCAAGAAAAGAATTATCGCCCACAAGATCCAATTGGGTAAATTAAGCCAAGTGATGGCGCTAGTGGACAAAGCGATGATAATTATGCCGCCAATCAGGATTTCTTTTTCACCTAGCCATTTATCCGCAATTTTACCAAGTGGTAATTCAAATAAAACAAATGGTAAGAGCATAATCGAAAAAGCTGAGCCAATGGCTGGCCAAGACAAACCAATATAATCATGGAGATAGAGAGGCATATAAATTACCATGATGGCGTAGAAAAAATTGAGCAAAAAATCGATAATTAAAATATTTCTAATATTAGCCGTCGCCTGAGTTTTGTTAACCCAAAGATATTTTAATTCTTCCCAAACTGTTGAGCCAGCAGTTTTGAGTTGAGGATTTTCTTTAAACTTAAAAATGACAATCAGGAGCAAGGGAATGAGCACGAGTCCGGCGACACCGTAAACTAGATTATAATCACCTCGAATTACTAAATAGGTGGCCAATAGTGGGGAAATGAGCCAGGCAAAATTATAAAAAGTCAGATATAAACCGCGGATAAAACCGGTTTCTCGGTCGACAGAGATATTTTCTAAATAAACATCAAGAGCATAACGTGTCAAGTATCCTAAAATGAGATAAATACCGAAAGCTGTCAAGATGTGGATAACTTTTAAAGTAGGGTAGGCGAGGGGAATAACCGATAAAATACTTAAACTGATAAAACCGATTAAGACATTTTTATTACCCCAACGGCGGATGAGTCTAGGGGTAATGATCATTAAAATGATAGTGACAAAAGAAGTGATGATATATAACCAACCAATCCCCTTTTCGCCGAGGAAATTTTTTAAGAATGAAGAATTTAAATAGGCCGGAATTGCCGTGTAAGAAGCCATAAAGATCGCTCCAACATAGGCATAAACTCGCAATTTTTTACTAGTCATAACTTCCCTATTATACTTCAATTAACACGGGCAAAATAATTGGTCGTTTATGGGTTTTCTGAAACAGATATTTGCCAAGCTCTTCGCGAACAGCATTTTTAACATAATCCATATTGATTGGATGCATTTTGGCAGTTGAATCTTCGATGGTTTTCTTGGTTAAAATTCGAACATAACGCAACAAGTCCTGTGATTCTTTGAGATAAACGAAACCGCGCGAAATAATATCCGGTGATTTACGAACCTTGCCCGTACCCATATCAATAATAGCGATCAAAACAAACATGCCGTCTTGAGATAACATCTGACGATCGCGAATAACCACTTCTTGGACATTACCGGTGCCCAAACCATCAACCATCACTAAACGCGACGAGGCTTTTTGTTTGAGCAAGGTAATTTTCTGGCCTTGATCTTTAATTTCAACAATTGAGCCATTGTCGGGGACGATGATATTTTTTTCTGGTAAACCTAATTTTTCCGCCAAGTCAGCATGAACTCGCAACATATAGTGGTGGCCATGAGCCGGCATAAAGAACTGGGGCTTAATCATTTTTTGAACCCACTCAAGTTCACCCTGATAAGCATGGCCAGAAGAATGAACATCGGCAATGCCATAATGAACAATCTTGGCACCCTGACGCGACAAATTATCTTTTAATTTCTGCACCGCCCTTTCGTTGCCTGGGATGACCGAGGAAGAGAGCAAGATCGTATCCCCTTTCTTAAGTTTAACGTTGCGATGTTCTTTTTGGGAGATGCGCATTAAGGCGGCGTATTCGTCGCCTTGAGCACCGGTGGCCAAAATGACGAGCTTGTTATCAGGGTAATTGGCTAATCCTTCAGAACTAATAAAAGTATGTTTATTGACCTTAAGATAACCAAGTTCTTTAGCAATTTCAATATTAGTTTTCATGGATCGGCCCTCAATGGCCACTTTTTTTCCTAATTCTTCACAAGCTTCAACGATAGAAATAATTCTCTCAAAAAGAGAAGCGAAAGTTCCAATAATTACTCGACCAGGAACTTTGGCGATAATATCTTTTAGGTTTTCCTGGACCTCTTTTTCAGAAAAAGAAAAACCCGGTTTTTCAACATTGGTTGATTCCGCAATAAGAAGAAGATTGTTCTCTTTTCCCAGTTGGCTATAAATTTTGTTTTCGATTCCTTTAATTTGACCATTAGCATGTTCTAATTTTATATCACCAGTGACAATAATATTACCGTAAGGTGTTTCAATAATAATGCCGATGGAATCAGGAATCGTGTGAGTCGTCTCAAAGAAACGAACTGTCAAATTACCCAATTTTAGTTTATCTTTTGATTCGACTACTTTAATATTTAATTTGGGCACATGAGGAAATTCTTCTTGTCTTTTTTTAACCATAACCGCTGTTAATAAAGAAGTATAGATCGGCGGATTACCAATTTTATCTATCAAATAAGGAATACCACCAATATGATCAAGGTGGCCGTGAGTGAGAAGAACTCCTTTAATTTTCGAGCGCCTTTCCTCCAAGTAAGTCGTATCAGGAATTACATAATCAACACCTGGGACATCTCCGCCAGGTAACTGAAAGCCGGCATCGACAACTAAAATGTCATTACCTAATTCAATCGCCGTCATGTTTTTACCAATCTCTTCCACTCCACCCAATGGAATAATGCGGAGATTACCCGAAGCTAACTCCGGTATGCGTTCGCGCAATTCGAGTCCATTATTTCTAGTCTCGTTTCGATTAGTCGTCGTAAAATATTTACGACCGGTTTTGGGTCGGGTATTAGCCGGCTTCTTTTTCTCTTTCGATTGAGGCTCAGCAAAGGTCTGAACGTTACCGTTCTGGTCGACGCGAATTCTTCTAGTTGCCATAAGGTTTAAAGATAAGTAAAAATTTTCCAAACTCGATCAGTTTTGAAGTACCACTTGTGGATACGAGCAAAGCGATCGGCGGAACTAGTAATAGTTGGGGTTTTAACACCCTTGAGATCATTGGGAACGACATAAAGGAAATAAGGGGAATAAAGGAAAACGGCTGGGTAATCATTGCTTATTTCTTTCGCAATCGTGCGATATTTTTCTGCTAATTGAGGTGAATCGATATTATAGTCATTGGTCGTGGCGCGAATTTCTTCAAGTAATTTGTCAACTTTAGTATTAGTATACATGGCTACGTTAAGGCCAGGGTCCAGTCGTTGCGAAGAGTGCCAAAAAGGGTAAAGGTCAAAGTATCGGCCAATGACCTCACCAAAAAGCAAAGCCTCATATTTACGTGGGCGGATAATGTCCTGATTTAAATTGCTCGGTTCAAAAAATTCCAAATTAACATGAACACCAAGCTTGGTCCAATTATCAGCAATCATTGTCGCCACCGCTTTAAGCTCAGGAATATTAGCGGTGGCTAAAGATAAACTTAAAATTTGGGTGGCACCTTTTTTAGTGGTGGGACGTTTTTCTAATGTTCCCCCGGTCGTTGTCGCCCAACCGGCTTGGCTTAAAATTTCTCGAGCCTCCTCTAGGTCGTAGGAAAGTCTGGCTCCACTATTGAGGTTTTCTGGCAAAACACCACTTAAAGTTTGACCATAACCATTTAAAACCTGATTAATAATCGCTTGACGATCAACAGCTAAATCGAGCGCTTCACGCACTTCCTTATTCAATAAAACGGGATTTCGATTTTGATTTAAAAAGACAGCGAAGATTCTGGGTAAATTAGATTTGATAATTTTTCGCCCGTCAGTTTCTAGTTTGTTAGCTGAGGCTGGACTGATTAAGCTAGCACTTTCAATTTCTCCCTGATCATAGGCAGTGACCAAGGCTTCTTCGTCACCATAAAAACGGATTATTAGATTACTGATTTTAGGCTCGCCTAAAGTAAATTTTTTAAAGGGAGCTAAATGGTAACTAAGCGGAATACCAGACGAGTCTTTAATAATATTTTTAACAAGATATGGTCCTGAGCCGACCGGATTAACATTTAAACTGGAAAGAATAAATTGTTCAGGTTTAACTTTATCCCAAAGATGTTTGGGTAAAATACCGAGAGTCGTGTTATTGAGAAAAGAAAATAAAGGTTTTTTTAAGATAAACTGAACGGTCAAATTGTCAATTTTTTGAACCAACACGCCATTCCAAACGGCGCGCTTAGTACTTTTGATTACTGGATCTTGAGCTTGATTAATAGTGAAAACAATATCATCGGCCGTGATTGGTTCGCCATCTGACCAGCGAAGATTAGGCTTCAATTTGAAAGTATAAATAAGTCCATCAGCAGATATTTCATAGCTCTTAGCTAGGTCTGGTTCAAAACCATTATCAGCTCGTAAACGGAGAAGACCCGAATAAACCAGTGAGACTAAATCTCGATCAGCGTCCGAGGCGGCGAGTAGCGGATTAATAAAACGAGGCGAACCAAGAACGCCCTCAGTCAATTGTCCGCCCGTCGTCGGCTGATCAATCATTAATTTTTGGTTCAAGTGTTCTAAGGTCGCCAAACTGGTAATTATAAAAACCACCAATAAAACCATGACGGTAATTTTTAGGCGTCGGCTAAAAGTTTCGAAACTAAAAATGAGCTCGGCTAATAATTTATTTTTCACGTTAATTTAGATGGAGAGAATTGTAAAAATTTAGAATTCTAACGAAGAAAGAGAGCGGCGACCGCTGATAAGGCAAAGAGAATCGCTAGAACGATAGTTGCCGTAAAAAGTTGTTTTTCCAGACCGCGCTTGGTGTGCCAAGTCGAGGCGCCACTTTGTCCACCACCAAAAGCTGAACCGAGACTCCCCTCGCTTTGTTGTAACAAAACAGCTCCAACCAAGAGGGCGGATAAAACAACCTGCACATACGGCAAAACAGCACTAAGTATTAACATTGAATTTATTGTAGCAGAACCACAATAAAAAGCAACTAAACTTGATTTTTTGTCTTGGATTGTTCTATAATGCCGTATTACCAATTCTTTAAATTTTTAGGTTTTATGCCAAATAAAAAAGAAGTGAAAAAGCGCTTAGGGGCCAGACTGTCCACTCAGCAGGTCCATCCGCTTGGTGATAAGGTTCTGGTTAAAGCCGAGAAAGAGGCTAACCAAAACAAAACCACTAGCGGTATTATTATTCCCGAAACGATTGATAAAGAACGACCCGAAAGGGGTAAGGTGGTGGCCGTGGGTGAAGGTCGGCGTTTAGATAATGGTCAAATTGTTCCGCTTAAAGTTAAAAAGGGGGATCAGATTATTTTCTCCAAATACGGTCCAGACGAAATAAAAATTGACGACGAAGAATATCTTATTGTCAGCGAGTCGAATATATTAGCGATAATTGATTAGATAAATATGGCTAAACAAATAATTTTGGGTGATGAAGCCCGTAAGGCGCTTAAACAAGGAATCGACCAAGTCGCCGGTGCGGTTAAAATTACTTTGGGGCCGAAGGGTCGCAATGTTGTTTATGATAAAGGTTACGGGGCACCGATGATTACCAATGATGGTGTTTCCATTGCTAAGGAAATTACTTTACCCGACAAAGTGGAAAATTTAGGTGCGGAAATGATTAAGGATGTCGCCAGTAAAACCAACGATATTGCTGGTGATGGAACAACGACTGCGGTTATTTTAGCTCAAGCCATTATTGAAGAAGGTCTGAAAAAGACCTCATTGGGCGTGTCGCCGATGGGTTTGCGGGCTGGGATTGAGGCCGCTGGTGCTGAAGTGACCAAGGCGCTTAAGGCAATGGCGAAGCCGATTAAAACTGAGGAAGAAATTGTTCAAGTCGCGACAATTTCGGCCGAAGATGTAGATATTGGTAAAATTATTGCTGATGCCATTAAAAAAGTCGGCAAAGATGGTGTGGTGACAGTGGAAGAATCACAGCAATTTGTTGTTGAGTCAGAATTTGTTGAAGGAATGCAATTTGATAAGGGTTATATTTCGCCCTACATGATTACTGATGGTGATCGGATGGAAGCTTCTTATGCCGACCCCTTTATTCTTTTAACAGATAAGAAAATTTCATCAATTAAAGAGATTCTTCCCCTTTTGGAAAAACTCGCTAATGCCGGTAAGAAAGACTTGGTGATTATTGCCGATGATATTGACGGCGAAGCCTTAGCGACTTTGGTTGTTAATAAAATTCGCGGAACTTTCAATACTTTAGCGATAAAGACGCCAGGCTATGGCGATAATAAGACTGAATTTTTGAGTGATATTGCCACCTTGGTTGGAGGCACAATTATTACCGAGGCCACGGGTTTAAAATTAGAAAATACCGAAATTGAAATGCTCGGTCGAGCGAGGCGAGTAATTGCCACGAAAGAGGCCACCACCATTGTTGGTGGCAAAGGGAAAAAAGATGACCTTGACGCACGGGTGTTTCAAATCAAAAAGCAAATTGAAAATACCGATTCAAGTTATGACAAAGAAAAATTACGCGAACGTCTGGGAAAACTCGCCGGTGGAGTAGCGGTTATTAAAGTCGGCGCGACAACCGAAGCGGAAATGAAATATAAGAAATTAAAAATTGACGACGCAGTCGCGGCCACTAAAGCGGCTGTTGATGAAGGAATTGTTCCCGGTGGCGGTGTCGCTCTGATTAAGGCAGGTGAGCTGGTTATCAAAAAGGGCGTAAAAAATACCAGTACTGATTTAACCCAAGAATTTGAAACTGGGGTGGGTATTTTATTAAAAGCGCTTGAGTCTCCTCTACGTCAGATTGTAATTAATGCTGGTAAAGATGATGCCGCGGTGATTATCAATAAAGTTAAAAATAGTAAAAACTTTGAAGGTTATGATGCTCGCACCGATCAAATGGTAGACGATGTCATTAAATCCGGGATTGTTGATCCGGTAAAAGTAACTCGGACTGGCTTGGAACGGGCGGCTGGAGCGGCGGCCATTTTACTGACGACTGAAGTGGCGGTGACTGATGAACCTAAAAAAGAAGAAACACCTCCTCCTGGTGGCGCCGGTGGTATGGGTATGGGTGCCGGCATGGGTATGGATTACTAAAATCTTTTTTTGTGCTATACTAAACGATAATAATTTCGCAATTATTGGGTTAATTTTTATATTATTATGATGTGGATTCTCTTAGTTATTATCGCTGTTATTGTCGCTTGGTTTATCTTAAACTATAACGGTTTTGTTCGTTTGGTTACCCAGACCAAGGAGGCTTGGGCGGACATTGACGTCCAACTTAAACGTCGTTATGATCTTATCCCTAATCTGATCGAAACAGTTAAGGGTTATGCGGCTCATGAGAGCAGTGTCTTTGAAAAGGTCACTGAAGCTCGAACCAAAGCTTTATCAGCTCAAGGTCCGGCCGAAAAAGGTAAAGCTGAAAACATGCTCACAGGTGCGCTTAAAAGTGTTTTTGCCGTCGCCGAGGCTTACCCTCAATTGCGAGCGGTGGAGAGTTTTACCAGTCTACAAAATGAATTGGCCGATACCGAAAACAAAATTCAGGCGGCACGACGCTTTTATAATGGTAATGTTCGTGACTTGAATATTAAAGTAGAAACTTTCCCCTCCAATCTGATTGCCGGTATCTTTCACTTCACCAAGCAAGAATTTTTCCAACTTGAAGAAGGCAGTGCCGCTAAAGAACCAGTCGCCGTTAAGTTTTAACTCCACTCAAGATTTATGGAGATAAAAAACCGCGAATTACATCGCGTTGCGATTACGGCCATTATCTACAACGACCGAAGGCAATATTTGGTGACCAAACGCAGTCCAACCAAGAAAGCTTTTCCCAATAAATGGACGGTGCCCGGTGGTGGTTTAGAAGTTGATGATTGTATTAATGACACCCCTACAACATCGGCTGGCCAATGGTACGGTGCCCTTGAACGCACACTTCGCCGCGAGGTGAAAGAAGAAGTAAATGTAGAAATTAGCAAACCATTATACTTAATGGATCTGACTTTTATTCGTCCTGATAATATTCCGGTCTTAGTTTTAAGTTATTACGCTAAATATATCTCAGGCGAGGTCAATTTAGATGACGATGCGGTTGATTATAAATGGGCAACTCTCGCCGAGGCAAGAGAGCTTGATATGATTGATGGCATCTGGGAAGAAATCGAATTAGTTGATAAGATTTTGAAAAAATAGATGGCTACTCTTTATACCCAACAAGCTTCAAATACGCGAAAAACCTGGTTATTGATGACCGTGTTTTTAGTGCTGGTTATTACCCTCGGTTGGCTGATTAGTTTTTATTATAATAATCAAGCAATTCTTTATCTAGCGATTATTTTCAGTTTAGTAATGAATTTCGCTAGTTTTTGGTGGAGCGATAAAATTGTTTTATCACTAGCTGGTGCCAAGCCGGCTAATCATGACGATAATTTAGAGCTTTATCATTTAGTGGAAAACCTAGCCATTACCGCCGGTCTGCCTTTGCCGAAGATCTACATAATTACTGATCCGGCGCCGAATGCTTTTGCCACCGGTCGGGATAAAAAACATGCGGTGGTGGCGGTAACCACCGGCTTACTGGGAATGCTAAATAAAAATGAATTAGAAGGCGTGATTGCCCACGAACTTTCCCATATTGGTAATCGAGATATTCTCCTGCAGTCAGTGATTGTAGTGTTGGTCGGACTAATTGCGATTTTGTCAGACATGTTTATTCGCTCCCGATTTATTTTTGGTCGAAATAATAATAAATCCGGTGGCATTTTAGCGATTGTTGGGGTGATTTTTATTGTCTTGTCGCCGATTATTGCCATCTTAATTCAGTTGGCGATTTCGCGCCAGCGCGAATTTTTAGCTGACTCTTCTAGCGCTTTATTAACTCGTTATCCCGAGGGTCTAGCTAGTGCACTTGAAAAAATTGGCGGTTATACTCAACCGATGAAAAAAGCCAGCAATGCTATGGCTCATCTGTATATTTCCAATCCGTTTGGTCTACCTGCGCAGACAGGCGCTCGTGTCACCAAAGGTCTCACTAAGTTGTTTATGACTCATCCACCAATTCAGGAACGAGTCGCTAAATTACGACAACCAAATTATTAGTTAATTATAAAAATTATGGCTTCAGAATCACCAGAATTACAAACAGATCCAACTCCTGAAGAACTAGAAGCTTTCAGAGGAGAAATTATTCAATTATACGAAGACGAGCAGAGCAAAAAAGTTTCCACTGGTCATTTCACCGACCCTTCTGGTCAAGTCCTAACTTTCAAAAAAGAAGATCTTGGTCTCCCTGAATTTTCTCTCGGGTGCTCATTCCAAGCCTGTCGAACGAAGACCAAACCGATTTCTTATTGTTTAGGGGCCTTACGTGAATACCGAATGTTGGAAGGGAAAGAAGAATTGAGTCTCGCCCAGAGGGGATTAGTTAGTTTTGTTGGCAACAAATTAACTTTTCTAGACTGGTGTGAAGAGCTTGATCAGCGTAAAAAGGATAATTAAAAAATCCTAGTAATTAAAAATTAATAACTGGAGAGGTCGCATAGTGGTCTAGTGCGCACGCTTGGAAAGCGTGTGAGGGGTCAAACCCTCCGAGGGTTCGAATCCCTCTCTCTCCGCAACGTACTTATCCCCATTTTTTTGGGAAAAAGCGGCTGAATAGTCGCTTTTTCTTGATATAATTAAAAAATCCAATGATAATTTTATCGACTGACAAGTTGGTCAAGTTTTTGGCGTTACTTTGTGGTAGCGGGCTTTTGTTGTGCCTGTTTCTTCCACTAAGTTCTAACGCCGCCTTTACTAAACAGATTAATTATCAGGGCAAACTTACCGATGCGACTGGTGTGGCGGTTGCTGATGCGAGCTATTCAATTGTTTTTACCATTTATGATGACCCCACCGCCGGGAGCACTATTTGGACCGAAACTAATTCAGTCACTACTCAAAGCGGACTTTTTTCCCTAATGCTCGGCGCCACCAATTCTATTGCCGATGTTGATTTTAATCAACCACTTTATCTCGGTATTAATGTTGAGGCTGACGGTGAAATGACTCCCCGCAAAACCATCGGTTCAGTGCCATCGGCGTTCACTTCGGCTCGACTAGACGGCAATGCCTCTTCCACGGCCGTTGATATTTCTGGTTATTTAGCGGTTACTGGCACTTCTACCCTTGCCACTACTACTATGACCTATGATTCTCAAATTGGTGATGGTTCAACTTATATGGCAGTAGAGGAGTGGGATTGGAATGGTT
>CAZRQY010000002.1:0-20988 GCA_964602495.1 uncultured Candidatus Saccharibacteria bacterium | reverse complement strand
CCCAGGAAATAACATAGTTGATTTAGAGAGAGGAAACCTGTATTTAAATAATTATATTAACCAACATACAGTTGGAACTTATGAAGGTTCCGCTGGAACATACCACCAGCTTGATAATGGCGATATTTTCCTGGACGAAGACGACCATTGGCACGCGGACCTGCGGGGTGGCACCATTCCGGGTAATCCACCGACAATGGTCGCTTTACACGACCGGGTAATTTTAGCGACTGATTGGCTCAATTGGGGGTGGAAAAAATTAAGAGCAACTTTTTCGCCAATAGTTGAAGCTGGCCCGATACCCAGACAAATAGAACTTAAGGGACAATTAGTGGATCTAAATGTCGTTTCTAGTGTCCAGTTGGGGATGATAATAAATGGAATGAGTAATACTGAAATTAATAGTCTTTTCAGCTCAATGACCCGTTCTGACCTCGGTGTTCTTCTAAATCGTTTACCCTTTGATGCCCTTAACCAGTCTTTGAATGGGTTAACTGGCGGAACTTTGAATCAAATTGCTAGTACGCTTAGCCAGGGAACTTTTAACCAAATTACGCTTAGTTTAACAGACGAAACGCTAGATAATATCTTCGGCAACCTTTCTGGTGGACAATTAAGCGGGTTACTTAATAATATAAATAGCGGTCCCTTGAGTCTTGTTACTGGGCTTCTTAGTGGAAATGCTCTGGATAATGTTTTTAGCCAAATCAGCGGCGGTTTAGCCAATGACCTGATTGGCAGTTTGGGAAATGGTGCTTTAAATAATATTTTTAGTAATTTAGGTGGGGACTCAATTAATCAACTTGTTGACAGTCTGGGGATATCTTCTCTCAATAGTGTTTTTAGTAATATTAGTCTGCCAACAATAAATTCATTATTACCAGGTTTAGATACCTCGGTAATAAGTAATTTATTGCCCAACTTGGGAAGTAATGCTCTGACTCAAGTATTGGGCGGAGCAACTCCCGACATCCTAACAGATGCCTTGGATGGCGTTCGGGCAGAAGTCCTTGCCGATATTTCCCAAGGATTGCCGACTGAGTTAGTTGATAGTGTTCCAGCCCTTGGTGATGCCTTGGATGCCGTAAACCCAATACCAGATGAGGATCCCTTGGGAGAAGGAGAAGATACTAGTGGGGGACTTTATGTTCCGGTAATTGAACAAAACGGCCGATTAATGAGTTTGACAGCCAGCATTGATCAAACCGACAAAGAAATTAAAGATCTTTCGGTTCAAATTTGTACCCACCTGAGAGCCATTCGTCGTATCCAATCGCGATTTGAAAAACAAATGGTTGAAGACGCCGATGTCGCCAGAATCAAAGCAACGGAGATTGAAAAATACCGTCAAGCATTATTTGATGTAATCAAAGAGGGAGGGGCAAGACTTAACGAAGAGGGGGATGAAGTAGCAGATCAGCCATTGTTCGTTACTAACAATAAAATATATATAGAAAATGCTACTAGAGAGGGAACTGAAATTGCCCTTGATGATCTCGCTCAAAATAACAATAGTAATAATTATGCCATCTTCGCTGGGTTACAAGCTGAGGATAGTTTTGGGATAACCTCCGGACCAAGCCCTGAAGATATTCAAAATGTATTAGGAACAAATGACCAAGAAAATCAACCCGCCGTAGCGAAAAGAGGCCCCTTTGATAATATCCCTATCGTCTCCACATTATTAAAGCCTGTGCGTAAAACACTCGCTTGGTTAACTGGAAACAACGCTTTGGCCGCTCCGACCGAGCCATCCGCTACTGATCAAAATAATGATTCAGATCAATTTTGGAATAGTTTTATTAGAATAGTGGAAAAAAACCCGGGCGTTTCTTATTTAAGAGCTCGTGACTACATAGAGCAAAAGCAAAATGAGTCAATCCTCGCCGCTAGAGACGAAGCTGCTCAAGGACAGGGCTTTTTGCCAGTGAGAACCTGTATAAGCAAAACTTCTGATGGTAAATCTTGTGACGTCTGGGGAACAATTCAACCCGGTATTATTGTTAAGGAATCAGGGGCGGCAGCTCTTAATTCACGGTTAACTCAATATGAAAACGCTGATAGTAAAGCAGAAATTGGTCAAGGTAATGAGCCGAATGTTTCTGAATTGATAACCATGACTCCATCTCCTGGAGGCGGAGGGGCACCGGGGCCGGGTATGGTTGAAACAACAGCAATCCCCCAGCAATCAGCCGAAACTTTAAGAAGTGACGCAAATGTTAATAGTCTTACTTATGATTCTGGTGATGGTGGTGATGGTTCTGGTGATGGTGGTGATGGTTCTGGTGATGGTGGTGATGGTTTTGATCTTATAGATTTCTTCGACCGAATCCTTGATCTCCCTGGTGACCATGGTACCGATCCCGAAACTGATCCCGGTAATAATTGCCAGTCAAGTAATTGGGTTTTAAGTTATTTGATCGGTCTGGTGGAAGAAATCTTCATCAATAATGACACCGCCAGTTCAGATGACTTTATCTTTATCAATAGTATTATTTCGCTTCTAACTGATGACTGTAGTGGTGAAATTCCCTTCCTTTTATTTAATAATCAGTCCAAAGAAGATGGCAATTACACTCTTTATTGGCTTTCACCAAATGCCACAACCTGCGCAACCGCCAATGATTGGGTAAGTGGCCTCTCGATAATAAAACCAGTTGGAGAAGAATTGACCAATTGGGGAAGCTTAAGCGTGGCAACCTCCACCATTACAACAATGACTACTTACGAATTAGTGTGTGTAAATAATCAGGGGATAACAACAAGAACGATGGAAATATGAGGTTAAATTTAAAAAATACAAACACAAAAAAGTTTTTTCTAGTATCAATTACTTTGGTTTTGTTATTTTTTGTTTTTTGCCCAACTATCGTTCGAGCTCAAGGTCTGGAAGATGTCTGTGACCCGGTAGAGGTTACATTCTTTGGTACATCTCAGGTTAATATGGTCGTTAATAGATCTATGGCTTGCCCAACAGAAATTTCTGCATCTGAATATGTGCAGGATTTACTGGATGTCCCTGGGATTAGAATAGAAAGCACGAGCAAACCAAACAATATTCCCGATTTGAAAGACAGAATTTCTGAAGAGAAGGATTTGATCCAGGAAATAATAAAAATTCAGACCACCTTGGCACAAGAGAAAGCCAGTGCAGAGATTATCGCCTCAGGCTGGAATTGGGGGGTGAATACCGGTCAGCCAGGCGGGGTTGGTTTTAGTCGAAAACGAGTAGCGATACTTAAAGCAATGTTGCTCAATGCCAATGAAAAAATTAGCCTGCTTCAATGGGATATTACTTCTTCGGAGGGGAAAATTTATAAAATTAAATTAGATGAAGTAATGCAATCGCAACCAAGAGAAGAAGAAGCCATTAAGCGATTACAAACTCAATGGGATCAAACTCTTATAGAGTCAAAAGCGAGACGAATAAAAATTCAACAAGAACTTGCAAACAAAAAAGCTCTTAACGATGCTGCTTGTTGGCCTGGAGGGAGTCTCACTCCTAATATTGGTAATTGTATTTTAATTGGTACTGGTTGGGTAGGAAATATTATCACTTTGGTCTTTTCATTACTTTTATGGGTAGCTAGCGAACTCTTCGATATGTCCGTCTGGATGTCTATAGATTTGATTGGAGACTGGTTTGAAACAGAGGCTGTTGAAACAATTTGGCGTCTGGTCCGAGATTTAGCTAATTTGGGTTTTGTCTTTGTTCTCCTATATATCGCCCTAGGCACCGTTCTTGAGTTATCCGGAATGGGAGACACAAAAAAACTGATTATTAGTGTTATTATTGCCGCTCTCTTGGTTAATTTTAGCGGTTTCTTTGTTCGAGTAATTGTTGACGCTTCTAATATTATTGCCTACGAATTTTATAACCAAACGAAAGGAGAGTCCGGATCAATCAGTACAGAGTTGGTTAGAAAATTAGACTTAAGCAGGTATTTTATAGATAGTCAGTCATTAGAAGATGCCACCAGTCAAGTTAATCAAAAATTTGTTCCACCAATGGTTAATCGGCTAAGTTTTATTGGCATTATTGCTCAAACTTTCGGTAATATTATTATAATTCTGGTCACTTCCTTTGTCTTATTAACCGTGGCGATTTTATTCATAATTCGAACAATTTATCTCCTCCTCCTTTACATGTTGTCGCCGATCGCTTTTGTTTCAAGAATGATTCCCTCAAGCAAATTCAATTATTTCGACAAATGGCGAGACGCTCTCATTAAACAATCATTTTTTGCACCCGCTTTTCTTATCCCACTTTATCTCGTCTTTAAACTTCTTGGAGAAGGTGGCATTTCCAGCCTTGGTGGAATATCGGGGGGTTGGGGTGGATTAGCTGTTGGAGGTTCTTTAACTCTTATTATGATTGATGCCATAATTATCGGTCTCTTATTTGGCTGTATTGCAATTGCTACTAAAATGGGCGCAGCTGGTGCTAAGATGGCTACTGGCGTCGCTGGGGCTGGTACTTTATTAGGGGTCAAAGGGATGACTAAAGGGATGACTACCGGACTTAAGTATGGTGCTAGTGGTGCCAGATATGGAGGGGGTAAAATTGGAAATAAAATTGGAAGTATGACCGGCACTACCGGGAGAAGAATGTCTTCGTGGGCACGACTAGTACAGGATGGATCGACGACCCCAGGTTTGATTAAACGGGCAGGCGCCAGAGCCGTAACTGGAACACAAAGAGCTGGGAATATCACTCGAGATACTGCTCGAAAAGTCGGGGGAAGCAAGATTGGAGAAGCTATTCGGGGGGATGCAAAAACTATTGGTAAAACTATTGGTAAATCCGAACTTGGTCAAAAAGTGGGTAGAATAGCAAAAAACCCTCTTCTTGCTACCAACGATGCCATTAGCACCGTAGCAGCAACAGCTGGGTTAGGCTCAATTTCTTTCTTGGGTAAAACTTCTGCCGAACGAACTGAATCCAAGAAAAAGGGGGAAGAAAAGAAGAAAGAGGATAAAAAAGAAGAGATAAAACAAAAAGGCGAACAATTAAAAGCAACGACCAGTGAAGCCGCGGCGACAGCAATTCTTCTAACAATGACCAATTCTGAAATAAAACAACTAAAAGCAGATGCTTTGACTCATAGTTTTGTAGCAAGAAGTCTAAATTGGTCTAACCTTGAAGCTCTTGAGAAGGAAGGAAAACTATCGGACGGACAAAAAGCGACTATAAAAACCGCCATTACAACAGGTTCTCCTCTCCCTGATAATAATGCTGCGCCAAATTCCGGTTATGCTTACATGGACACTGGACCAGGACAAACAATCTGGTAATAAGCTAGTAGAATAAAAAGATAATTAAGTATAAACAAAAATTGTATGAGAATTGAAAAAGAAGAATTAAAATTAGCTTATTCAAAATTACCGGAGAATATCCGACAGATTTTTGATGCAAGTGAAACTTCAGTTGTTTTAATTAATATAGGAAAAAAGTATGGACTACATATTGACCAAGTGGGCCAATTAACAACATTAGTTCATTATGTGCTACTTGGACTCCTCACCCCTAAGAATTTCGTTGTTGAACTTAAGGGGACATTGGGAGTATCTGAAGATATCGCCAACCTCATCACTTATGACCTCAATCAGCAAATTCTAATAAAAATCAGGCGGGAATTAGAAGAATTATCTCGAGGGCAAAAACCGCCAGTCACCGAACAAGAGCTTTCTGTTAAAAAGACGTCAATGCCTCAAGTTTTTGACCAAAAAATGAAGGGTGTCGCCAATGTCCCCAAACAAGAAGTTGCTGTTACACCTCAAACAGGGGATAATAAAGTTAAGGATCCATATAGAGAGCCTATTATTTAATGCAATTTCAAGTTCCACAATTTATTGAGGTTGAAGATAAAATCTTTGGTCCGTTAACTTTTCGCCAGTTTTTGTACCTAGCGGGCGGAGTTGGTTTGAGTTTTATTTTTTACGTCTATTTACCTATTTATCTTTACATTTTTTTTATTCTGGTTTCAATCGGTTTCGCTTTAGCTTTGACTTTTTACAAACACAACGGTCGAAACTTCATTTTCCTAGCGGAATCAGTTTTCAAATACGCTTTTACTAAAAAACTCTATCTGTGGAAAAAAACTAGTCAGCCGACAATGACCCAGAAAGCACCGGCAACGAGTCCTGCCACTAGCGCCAACATAGCCATCCCCAGACTGTCCGAGAGTAAACTTAAAGAATTATCTTGGAGTTTGGACGTTAAGAGTAATAATTCGTTAAATCAAGAAAAACAAGAAGAAAATGAACTTTAAAGATATTGTAAAAATTTCCAATACGACCCAGGATTTTGTTCCGATTAAAGAAATCCGAAACGGGGTGGCCGTTTTAAAAGATGGTTCTTTGCGTTCTTTGGTAATGGTTTCTTCAGTTAATTTCGGCCTGAAATCAAGTGACGAGCGAGCCGCAATTATTTCTGAGTTTCAAAATTTTCTTAATTCTCTTGATTTCTCATTACAAATCTTTATTCAGTCACGACGACTTGATATTCGACCTTATATCAATGTTCTTGAACAAAAAAAAGTCGAACAAACTAACGAATTATTAAAAGTCCAAATCAAAGAGTATATCGAATTTATCCGTTTTTTCACCGATACTCATAACGTGATGACTAAGAACTTTTTTATAATTATTCCCTATACGCCAGCGATTCTTAATGTCAAAGGTGGTGGTTTCGTTTCAAAACTATTTAGTAAAAAGAATAATAAATCTTCCGCGTCGGCGATTGCTAATAGTAATTTTGAGGAGAATGTTGCCCAATTAAATCAACGCGTAAATGTGGTTAGAAGTGGTTTGTCTCGAGTTGGTTTAAGAAATGAACAATTGGAAACCGAAGAATTAATTGAGCTCTATTTCAAAATCTTCAACCCAGGCGAAACGGGAACGCCAACGATTGAAGAAAAAAAATAATATGGATATTCCTTTTTTCAAAAAATCAAATAAAAAGCAGGAGAGTCTCGTCCCCATTTTTCCTCAAGATATTTACCAAATGGGAGCCCTTGAGCTACGTGATATTATTGCCCCGTCTGCCCTGCGAATAACACCAAAACTTTTAAACTTGGGGGGGAAAGTGGCACGAACTTTATTTGTTATCTCTTATCCTCGTTTCTTGCCAGAAGAATGGTTTTCACCGATCATTAATCTTGATAAAATTTTTGACATTTCCATTTTCATCCATCCCCTTGATACGACAACCGCTCTTCGGACTCTGCAGAAAAAAATTGCTGAAGTCGAAAGTCAAATCATGGTTAGGGAAGGAAAGGGGATGGTGCGCGACCCTCAATTAGATACCGCCCAAGCTGATATTGAAAACCTGCGCGACCAATTACAACAGGCGACCGAGAAAATTTTCAATGTCGGACTTTATCTGACTATTTACGCCGATGACGAAAATGAACTTGAGCGAGTGGAAAACGAGGTTAAATCAATCCTTGATTCTCGTTTAATTTACCTTAAAACGGCCCTATTCCAGCAAGAAGACGGGTTTAAGAGCGTCGTGCCTTTTGCCACTGACTTTTTAGGGATTAATTCTAAACTTAATTCTTCTCCGCTCTCAAGCATCTTTCCTTTTGTGTCCTTCGACTTAACCTCCAATAAAGGTATTCTTTATGGTCAAAATTTGCATAATTCATCACTGGTCATTTTTGACCGCTTCTCTCTTGAAAACTATAACTCGGTGATTTTTGCCACGTCTGGCTCAGGTAAGTCTTTTACCACCAAATTAGAGATTTTGCGCAGTTTAATGTTTGAGATTGACGTCATTGTCATCGACCCTGAGCGAGAATATGAATTTTTAGCCCAAGCGGTTGGTGGTCGTTATTTTAACGTCTCCTTGACCTCCGAACACCATATTAACCCTTTTGATTTACCCTTCCCACGCGAAGACGAATCGCCTAATGATGTTTTGCGTTCCAATATTATTAATTTAGTTGGCCTGTTTCGGATTATGCTCGGTGGTTTAACACCGGAAGAGGATTCAATTTTAGATAATGCCATTACTGAAACTTACGCTCTTAAAGATATTACCCCTGAAGCAGACTTTTCTAATAAACCGGCACCACTCTTGTCGGATCTTGAATTGGTTCTAGCCGGTATGGAAGGAGGGGAATCACTCGCCCAACGCTTGCTCAAATATACTCAAGGAACTTGGGCTGGCTTTCTTAATAAACCGACTAATGTTGATATTAACAAGAAATTTGTCGTCTTCTCTATTCGCGATATGGAAGACGAACTTAAGCCAGTGGCCATGTATATTGTCACACACCATATTTGGAATGCGATTCGTCGCAATCTCAAAAAACGCCTCCTGGTGATTGATGAGGCCTGGTGGATGATGAAATCACCAGATACGGCTTCTTTCCTTTATTCCCTCGTTAAGCGCGGACGTAAGTATTATTTAGGCGTCGCGACGATTACTCAAGATGTTGAAGACTTCTTAAAATCCGAATATGGCGGGCCGATTATTACTAACGGTTCAATCCAAATGTTACTCAAACAATCATCGGCTTCAATTGATTTGGTTCAAAAGACTTTTAATTTGACCGAGGAGGAAAAATATTTCTTACTTGAAGCTCCAGTTGGTCATGGAATTTTTATTGCCGGCTTGAAGCGAGTAGAAATTAAGGTTATTGCTTCTTATACCGAGGAACAAATTATCACTTCGGATCCCTCTCAAATTCTGGCTATTAAAAAAGCGAAAGCGGACCTTGAAGAAGCCCGGCAAGCCGACCAAATCCCAGCCATTTCCGCTCCTAATTAAAAAATGAATAATAATTCAGAAAATAAAAAACCTTTATTACGGATTGGTGTTTTAACTTCGGCTTTAATGATTACGCTGGCTTTAATTTATGATGGCGCTCAGGCTTTGATTGAGCTAATTACTTTTGGACTTTTAGGTTGGTTGATTAATCCTTTGATTAATATTTGGTCTTTTTTAACTTTCTCAACCTGGTTTTACTTAAAGGGAGTCAAATTTGTTAAGCCGGGCAAAGCTTTAACCATGGGGACCACAACGGTAATTGAATTCATTCCTTTTCTTAATGACTTACCAACTTGGACGGCTGGTGTTACAATAATGGTAGCTCAAACTTACACAGAAGATCTGATGGCAAAAATGTCGCCTCAAACAGCCAAATCATTAGGGAAAGTATTAAGTAAATGAAAAAGTTTTTATTAATTATAATAATTTTTGTTTTAACTCTACCAAGTGGACTACTCGCCATTGAGGAAAGTGGAGTTAATAATAATTTATTGGCAACAATAAGCCCATCAAACCCTGGGCCGGGCGAAGCGGTGACCATTAGTTTAACTAGTTATGGTTTTGATATTAATACCAGTATCATCAGTTGGTATGTCAACAATGAGTTAAAAGCTAAAGATTGGGGCCGAAAAACTTTTACCTTCAATCTTGGTTCAGTCGGTCAGCAAACAAAAATCATAATTTATGTTCAGGCAAAAGGGGGACAGAAAGCCAGTAAAACTTTTGTTTTTGATCCGTCAGAAATTGACTTTCTATGGGAAACTAAAACCTCCGGACCGATTTTTTATAAAGGAAAACTTCTCCCTAGTTCCGGTTCAAGTGTTAAGGTTCTCGCCCTACCTTATATTATCAATCGAGCGGGCCAAAAAATCGATTCGGCTGATCTGATTTTCAATTGGGAAAAGAATGGAATTTCGATGGAAAATTTTTCTGGTTTAGGAAAAAATTCTGTTATTTTTAATACTGATCAGAAAAGTGGACAATTAAAAGTTGGTTTAAAGCTAATAAATCCGACCACCAAGACGGTTATCACCAAAGACTTAATCATTAATTTAGTTACTCCAGAAATTCTTTTTTATGAAAAAAAGCCTTTAGAAGGAATCAATTATGGCCAAGTCTTGCCGGCCGAGTATTCTTTGTTTAATGACGAAGTGACCGTACGAGCTGAACCATATTTTCTTCCGCTTAATAACAACCTACTCTTTAAATACTTTTGGACGCTTGATCGATCTTCTGCCGATAATCGCCCTGGTGATCCCTTGTCTATTACCTTACGTCAAAATAGAAATATTTCTGGCTCGAATCGTGTCAGTTTTTCAGCCCAAAATAAAGATTCGACATTTAGTAATTCTCTTATTATTAAGTATGGCAATAGTTTATTAAAACCGCAATTCTAATATGAAAATTTTGAATAAAAAAATCCTTTGCTTGGTTCTTGTTAATTTTATTTTACTTGGCCTGAATGCTCTTCCTTTTTTGGTTTTCGCTGCCGAGACTGACGGTTATACATTACTTGAACCAAGTATCATTATTGACCAAGACAATACCCAACCAGCAACTGGTTATGGTTTAAGCGATTATCTTAAAACCGCTTATATGGCCCTCTTTTTTATTGTTATTGCGGCGACAATTTTTTATCTCGTCCTTGGGGGTTTAGAATATATCCTGTCAGACATTCCTGGTACTAAACTTGATGGCATGAATAAATTTAAGAAAGCCCTTCTTGGTTTGGGTATTGCTTTGTCTTCTTATTTAATCCTTAATTTAATAAACCCCGCTTTGCTTGATCTTAATTTTAATTTGTAATTGACAACCTAAAATTCATGGCTAAAAAAATAATCATTTCTATCTTAATTCTGCTCATCCTCATCTCATTGGGAATTATTGGCTATATTGTTATTTCGCAAAATCCTAATCTCAGTTTGGCAAAATTTAGTTTTTTCACAACAAAAAATGATGACCAAATACCCAAGATTCCGGCCAATTTTTTCCCCCAAGCAACCGGTACGACTGACATTTTTATAAACACCAGCAGGCCGTCTAGTTCAACCACCGCGTCATTGAGTGAAATCATCAAGAATAACCCTAATTTGGCAGCTATTAGCGCTCTTGGTTTGACCCTGTTAAAAGAGACTCAAAAAGAGCGAGTTCTTTTTGTTGATAAATCCACCGGCAATTTTTATGAAATTTCTGATCAAAATGAATTACTTCGTTTAACTAATGAGACAATTCTTGAAATTGGTGAGGTTTATTGGGGTAAAGATAACACCGGGGAGCGAGTGATTTTGCGTTCATCTTCAGCCGGTCAAATTACTAATCTTAATAGTTTAATAAAAAACTCGACCAATAACGCTGGCTTATCCGAATTAACTAGCCAAGTCTTAAGTTCTGATATTAAGGCCATCGTTATCGCCCCAAACAAGACAAAATTCTTCACTCTTGAAACAGCTGGGGATGGAATCATCGGTTATCTCAATGATTGGACTGGTAAAAATAAGCAGAAAATTTGGTCTTTTCCTTTTGGTGATTGGCAAGTCGCTTGGCCAAAGGACAATATTGTTAGTTTGACCACTACCCCTAGTGGTAATGATTCCGGCTATTTATATTTCCTAAATCCAACAACCGGTACTTTAACTAAAATCCTCAAGGGCGTTACTGGTTTAACAACCAAGGTTAGTCCTAGTGGTCAAAAATTAATTTTTTCTCGTCATAACTCAGGGAAATTAAGTCTTTATTTATATGAAATTGACACTAAAAAGACAAGTTCGGTAGGTTTAAACACCTTACCGGAAAAATGCCTGTGGGCTGATGACAACACTCTTTATTGCGCAGTACCACGATCTATTCCTTCTGGCCTCTATCCGGATGATTGGTACCAAGGTAAAATTACTTTTACTGATGATATTTGGAAAATTGATACTAAACAAAAAACCGTTATTCTCCTTGTTGTTACTAAGGGTTCTTATGATTTAGTAAATTTAATTGTCGCACCAAAACGAGGTTGGCTTTACGCAATAAATAAACCAGACAATTCTATTCAGTCGTTTAGTTTGCCCCTGGAGTAAGTTGTTCGTGCTCCTTTTTAATCTTTCTAATTACCGCCAATTCATAAAGGGAGGAAAAACTATTGCTGGTAATCCAGTAAAGAGCGATGGCTGAAGGTAAAGTAAAGGCAATCACCATCGTCAACAAGGGCATAAAATAACGCATCTGTAAGTCCATACTTCGCATTAAGTCACTTTTAAATGACTGACCAAGTTGAACATCAGCTTTAGCTCGAGGGGGAAGAGAAAATTTAACTTGAAAATATTGAGTTAGGCCGGTTAAAACCGAAAAAATGACATTTTTGTTCGCCGTTAAATCAAACCAGCCTAGAAAATTAGTGTTGATCTGAGTTGGTGCTGAAACGAAGGAATAAACAAGGTCAGTATGAACAGAAAAACTATCTCGAAAAACATAAAAAAGTGAGATAATAATTGGAATCTGAATTATCAGAACGATAATTGTTGATAGGGGATTAATTTTTTCCTGCCGATAAAGCTCCATTGTCCGCCGTGATTGTTCTGGTAAATCATTTTTATACTTTTCTTTAATTTCTTTTAACTTCGGCTCAACTGATTTCATTTTAATCTGAGTCCGGACTGACTTAGTATAGAGCGGAAAAATCACCACTTTTACTAAAATTGTTAAAATAATTATCGCCAAGCCAAGATCACCACCAGGAACAACCGAGGTAATAAAAACGAGTAGATTATAGAGGGGAATAAAAAGTGTTATTTTAAAAAAGCCAATCATATTGTCGACGATAACAAATTTCTAATTTCTTGATCTAAAACAGAAGCTTTAAGTTTTGTAATATCTTTTTTAATTTGGAAAATTAAATATTGACCAGACTTAATTAAGTTTAAATTATTTTCTAAATAAGCGCTAATTTTCCTCTTGCTTAAATGACGATCAATCGCCCGAGAATTAATTTTAGTTGGAGTGATAATCGCTAGGCGAGCGGGTTTAGTTTGTTCTTCTTTTGGTAATCGGTGAACACGCAAAATTAAATGATCAGTAGAAGAAGAGGTACTCTTTTTGAGCGAAGGAAGAAGGCAGGCAGTAATAATTCTTCTGTCTTTGGGTAGCATTTTAGACTGCTAAACGCCGACGAGCTTTGTTTCGACGTCGCGCCAAGACTTTTTTACCTGCGGCCGTCTTAGTTCTAGCTAAAAAACCATGAGTGGTAGCTCGTTTTCTCTTTTTGGGTTTATAAGTGAAAGACATACCGCGTTAGTATATCAAAAAAACCCTTTTTAGCAAGTTAATGATTAAGTGATGAATAATCCACACCTAATTCACCACATATAAACAAATTGGGAAAGTTTGCGTGTTTATCCACAAACACTATAATGGGCACAATTGATATGGAGAGTATTTTGGATAATAAAAAGCTCTGGGATAGTGCTCTTAATGAGGTTGAATTGTCTCTCTCTAAAGCTAATTTTGGCACTTGGTTTAAGAATACCCACATTATTAAAAATGATGAGGGAATTATTCATCTTGGGGTCCCTAACGCCTTTGTTCGTGATTGGTTGATGACCAAATACCATAAATTTATTCTGCGAGCCTTACGAGATATCGAAGGAGGGGTTCGTTCGGTGGAATATGTTATCAGCCGAAATGATGGTGGTAAGGATAATTCAACCAAAGGGCGAGGGCCTCAAGCAAACAAAGCTAGTTTGGTTATAAATGACCTTGGTTTAAAGGACTTATTTATTAATAAAGAGAGTAATCTTAATTCTAAATATACCTTTGAGACTTTTACCGTTGGTTCCTTTAATGATGTCGCCTATGCCGCGAGCCAGGCGATTATTAAGACTCCCGGAACGATTCATAATCCGTTGTTTATTTATGGTGGTACGGGATTAGGGAAAACCCACCTCCTTCAAGCAATTGGAAACCAATTGAAAAAGAATTATGTCAATAAAACCGTTTATTATATTACTTCTGAAAATTTTATTGTTGAGTTGATTAATAGTATTCAAAATAATAAGGCTAATTCTTTTAAGGAGAAGTATCGCAAATACGACCTTTTAATTATTGACGATGTCCAGTTTTTCTCCAAAAAAGAACATTCCCAAGAGGAATTATTTCACCTATTTAATCATTATTATGAAAATAATAAGCAAATTATTTTTTCCTCTGATAAACCGCCTAAGTATATTCCCAGCCTAGAGGAACGTTTGCGGTCTCGTTTTGAGGGAGGAACAATAATTGATATTGCTAAACCCGATTATGAATCGAGGTTGGCGATTTTAAATAATAAATTAAAAATAAATTCTTTATCCCTGGCCCCAGAAATTATTGAGTATATCGCTTCGGTTGTTCAAGACAGTATTCGAGAGCTTGAAGGAGCCCTTAATTCTATTTTTTGCCAGAGTCAGGCTAAAAAAAGAGATCTCACCCTTCAAGAAGTTAAAAGTATAATAAAAAATAATATTAAGCCACCTAAAACCCTGTCAATTAAAGACGTTTTGGGAATCGTGGCTAATTATTATAATATTGAAGAAAAAATTCTTTATGAAAAAACCCGCCGTAAAGAAATAGTTAAGCCACGTCAGATAATTATGTATCTCTTAAGAGAGGATTTTAACACTTCTTATCCTTACATTGGTCAAAAATTAGGCGGTCGAGACCACACTACCGTAATTCATGCTTATGAAAAAATTAAAAGAGATATAAAAATAGATTCTTTATTAAATCAAGAAATAGAACAGATTCGGTCTTTACTTTATGTTAATAATTAGTGGAAAATATTTGAATAACCTTTAGGAAAACTGGTGGATAAAATTTTTTAAAATAAGAAAATTTTAAAAAATAAAAAGTAATTAGATTTAATTAACAGTTTAATAAAAAGTAAAGTTTAAAATACCTTTATTTATCAAGACTATTTAACTTTATTAACATATCCCCAAGGTTAATAATAATAGATTTTAAATAAGTATATATTATTAAAATTACTAAAAAGCTAAAATATAAAAAAATGAAAGTTGAATGTGTTAAAGATAAAATAAAAGAAGGAGTAATTATCGCTGAAAGAATTGCTGGGCGTAATTTAACTCTACCAATTTTGGGAGGAATTTTACTAGAAACAGGTAATAAGGTTTTAATTATAAAATCAACAAATCTTGAAGTTGGAATTGAAATAGAAATTCCTGCCAAAATTGAAGAACCTGGATCAATCACCATAAACGCCAATATTTTAAGTAATTTTTTAAATAATCTAAATAAAGAAATTAAAGTCCAACTAACTGTTGTTAATAACAATCTTCAAATTACCACTGAAGACACTAATACTTTAATTAAGGCCTTAAATACTGAAGATTTTCCAATTATTCCTAAAATTAAACAAGAAAACGGCTTTGTTATAAACTCAACTATTTTAAAAGAAGGTTTAAAAACAGTTGTTTTTGCGGCCGCCTTATCAGATATTAAACCTGAAATTTCAAGTGTTTATATTTATAATCAGAATAACGATCTGTTTTTTGTTGCCACCGACTCTTTTCGTTTAGCGGAGAAAAAAATAACCATTGATGGTGATTTTAAAGAGCCAATCTCACTAATTATCCCCCTTAAAAGTGTCACTGAAATAATTAGAGCCATTGATAATCTTCAAGCTGATTTGATTGTTAGTTTTAATAAAAATCAATTAGCCATTAACGCTGATGCTTTATATTTAACCCTAAGAATTGTTGATGGGTCTTATCCAGATTATAAACAAATTATTCCTAATAATTTCAATACAGAGTTAAATTTAAAAAAAGAAGAGCTACTTAATATTCTCAAATTATCCAATGTTTTTACTGATAAATTTAATCAAGTTGATTTTGAAATTAATCCTCAAACAAACACCTTAGAAATTAACTCCCATAATCAAGAAGTTGGTGAAAATAAATTTTCTTTAATTACTAAAATAAAAGGTAAACCCCTAGTTGCTAGTTTTAATGTTAAATACTTAATTGATTGTTCGTCTTCACTTGAAACCGAGGAAATAACTCTTCGTTTTACCGACAAAAATAATCCATTATTAATTTCTGGTCTCGGCGACAATTCTTTTTATTATTTAGTTATGCCAATTAATAAAGAAAATGGATCTACTTAGTAATTTATTATCTCACTATCAACAATTACTCAAAAAGAATAGGAAAGAGACTGAATTAATTATCGCGGTAATAAAAACCCAAACCAATTTAACAATCACAGTTAATGAAATAAAAACAAAAGAAGGTATTTTGTTTTTAAAAACCAGACCGAAATATAAATTAGAGTTTCTTTTAAAAAAGAAAGAACTACTGCTGGCGCTAGAAGAACAGGGGATTAAGTTTATAGACCTTAAGTAATTTAACTAATCATCAGCGAGAAGGCCAAAGGAAGTTGTTTTAGTGATAGTACTCTTATTTTTGTCGTAGATGACCGCCTTGATTGTGTTTAAGCCTGGACTTAGATTAAAATCAACAGCTTTAAAAGCTAGATCGAAAGGGGCTGTTTTAGTTGATCCAATAATATTATCGTTCACAAAATAATCAACTTGACTTAAACTTAAATCCGCCGGCAAAATCAAACTAATGTTTATTGTGTCAGTTTTTTTATACCTAAGGCCGATAGCGGGAGAAAGGAAGTTTATTTGATTAATTAGGTTTGGGCTATATTCAATTTGATTAGTGGTTATAATCTCTTGACCATTTTTTAATTTATTAGTTCTAAACCATTTTTGAATCGGATAATCCCAAAGTCTAAATTGGGGGTCAGCTTCCGGTCTGGCCGGGGCTGGTCCTAAGGGATTGTTTTTATCTAGCCAATAAAGAATTGAATGGGCATTTACCTTTAATAATTCAAGTTTATTACTTGTCTGATTAGGATTGGCGGGAAGATCAATTAACCTTATTTCTCCACCTTGCCAAAAACCACGCAAAACCGGCTTTAGACCACTATAATTAATTACTGGCGGAACAAAAGTCTCTAGGGGAACATTTTTAAGAGCTTCAACCATTACCGCGTGCCAAAGAGGGGAGATAATTGTTCCCGCTACCTTTTTTTGCATTGGGGAATTATCATTATTACCAGCCCAGGCGCCAATGACCACACTTGGAGTATATCCAAGAATCCAGGCATCTCGATAATTATTAGTGGTACCGGTTTTTACGGCGACCTGGCGTCCCGGAAAGGACAGAGGAGAATTAGCTCCATAGGCGGGGAAACGAGCTTGATTGTCTGATAAAATATCGGAAATTAAACGAGCGGTGTTTGCTGGTAAAACCGCCACACCATTATCTTTATATTCTTCCAGAACCTCAGCTTGTGGACTAATAACTTTTAACAAGCCAGTTGTCTCATGTTTAATTCCATCTTGAGAAAAAGCGCCATAGGCCCCCGTCATTTCCAAAAGGGAAACCTCACCCCCTCCCAAAACCAAAGTCAAGCCATAAAGATTTTTACTACCCAAACTAGTGATCCCCATTTTCCGAGCTGTTTCTAGTGAATTATCAATTCCCGCTAAATAAAGGACCTTGATCGCGGGGATATTTCTTGATTGAGCCAAAGCCTCTCTTAGGGTTAAGGGGCCAATGTATTGATTATCATAATTTCGAGGCATATAACACCTAGTGTCGCTTGCTCCGCCCAGTGGGTTGCCCAATGAGTCACAATTAGTGTTAAATTCGGTTTTTAAGTCGAAAACGACAGTTTGGTCGGTATAGCCTTTATTAAACGCTGTCGCGTAAACAAAGGGCTTAAAAGAGGATCCTGGTTGTCGGTGGGCGGTGGTGACATTAAAGTTACCACTAATCTCTTTGTTAAAATAGTCACGAGAGCCGGTTAAGGCAAGGATTTGACCAGTTTTAGGGTCAATAACCACAACACTGTTGTTTTGGGCATCAAATTTTTCTTGATTTTGATCGCCATATTGTTTTGCCAACGCTTCAACTTTTTGTTGTAATTCCCAGTCAATGGTTGAGATTACTTTAAAATTATTTGTTTCAATATTTTCCTTGCCGTAACGACCATCTAAGTAACCTTTCAGCCAAAAAACAAAATGGGGGGCCTTAATACCCTGATTAATTTTTTCATAAAAAACAACTTCTTCACCTTTTGCCTGGTCATGAATTTCTGGCGTGATAAAACCAACTTCAGCCATTCGATCAAGAACTAAGTTTTTTCGTTCCTCAAGCTTATCCCGGTTTTCACCATAAGGGGAATAATAATTTGGGGCTCTTGGCATGGCCGCCAAATAGGCCGCTTCAGCTAAAGTGGTATTGCGACTGTCTTTTTTAACATAAGCGCGAACCGCTTCTTGAACCCCATAAATATTGCCACCATAGGGGGTCTGATTAAGGTAGACGTTTAAAATCTCATCCTTGGTCATTGTCTTTTCCAACTTAATGGACAAGACCATCTCCTTGATTTTACGAGTAATGGTTTTATCGCGAGTAAGGAGAGAGTTTTTAACAACCTGCTGAGTAATTGTTGAACCACCTTGACGGACTCCACCAGAAAAAAGGTTAACTAAAAAAGCTCGAGCAATCGAAGATGGCTGAACACCTTGATGTTGATAAAAACCAGCATCCTCAATAGCCAGGGTCGCCAATTTGATCGCCGAGGGAATTTCAGCAAAAGTTACGGTGCTTTGCCTGACACCACGAACATCATAAAGCAAAACTTCCCCTGTCCGATCATAGATTTTGGTTGATTGCTCAGCAATTTGTTTATTAAAAAACGACTCAAAATCAGGAATCGGAAGAGTAATGGCCCAAATCGTCGAAAAACCACCAAATAAAAAGGCAACAACAGCGACAATAATGATAAACTGAGATATCTCCTTAAGAAATAGACGGGGGCGTCTCATTTGGCTTATCCTAACATATTTGCGCCAAAAAGAGAATTTAAACTTGGTTGGACAAGAGTAATTAATTCCAACTCTCTGGATCGTCGTCTAGAACCAGGTCGTCGTCACTAAAGAGATCTGTTTCTTCTGGATCTCCAGCAACACTATCTTCATCATCAAAATTTGAATCAGCAACCATAGATTGGAAATTAATTTTTAATTTATGCGACCAAAATAATTTCTATCTTTTTATCACAACAAGACTTTTTTGCAATCAAAGTTTTTGTTTTGGTGTGGATAACGAAGTCAGTGGCGCGCGGGCTAAATGGGTGAGGGCAATACCGATTGCGTCATATTCATCATCATACTTGATTAGTTTATCGAGCTTAATTAATTTAGGAATCATTTCGATTATTTGTTTCTTGTCAGCTGAACCATAGCCAGTGATACAAGTTTTGATTTCTCGTGGTGTGTATTCAGCTAAAGACAGACCATGTTTGGCGCCTAAATAGGTTATGACCCCTCGGGCCTCCGCGACCGCCATGGCTGTTTTTTGGTTGGTTGTAAAATAAAGTTTTTCCACCGCCAAAATATTTGGTTGCCAATCTAGTAAAACTTTCTCTATTTCATTGCCAACTGACAATAGACGATCACTAAAGGCGTCTTTCTTGTTGGTGATAAAACAATCGGAATAAAGAAGCTCTAATTTCCCAGCCGTTTGTTTAATGACGGCCAAACCAAGTCGATCATAACCAGGGTCAATGCCTAAGATAATCATAAAAGAGCGTTATGGTAAATGATTTTTACGTCTTCGTGCTCGTCTAATTTTTCCAATAATTTGTTTAATTTATCTTTTTCTTCTGGAGGTAAAGACAATTTGTTTTGGGGGATAAAATTGCCATCGTTTTGTTTGAGAAAAGCCCAAATAGTTGAACCGATTCCACCTAAATTGCCGCCATTTTGCAATAAAAGATGTTTAATTTCAGGCGTGGTGCGATTTTTATTATCAGTCACCCCAACAATAACCAAGGCGACACCAGCTGGACCATAAGCTTCATAAATTATCTCTTCGAAACTCTCGGTTCCACCGCCAAAACCCTTTTGGATCGCGCGTTCAATATTATCAAGAGGCATGTTGGCGTCTTTGGCGCGTTGGACGGCGGATTTCAGGCTTGCCATTTCGCGATTGCCATCAGACTTTTTTGCTTCCATGGTAATTCCGCGTACCAACATTGAAAATAATTTACTGCGCTTGGCATCTTCGGCGCCCTTCTTCACCTTAATTTGCGACCATTTATTATGTCCGGACACAGTAATTTAAAAAAATAAGTTTATAATAATTTACTTTGTTTATCACTCGGTGCACCAAATCCCAGATGTTCATAAGCGCGGGGGGTAGCGATTCGGCCGCGCGGGGTGCGTTCAAGGAAACCGAGCTGGATCAAATAGGGCTCGTTAACATCTTCAACAGTTTCTTCTTCTTCAGAAAGAGCGGTCGCAATGGTGCCTAAACCGACCGGTCCGCCATTAAATTTGGTAATAATTACTTCAAGTAGTTTGCGATCCGATTCACTCAAACCAAGTTCATCGATGCCTTGCATCGCTAGGGCCTCTTTAACTATTTTTACGGTCAGTGGTTTTTTGGAAATTTGAGCAAAATCTCGACAGCGTTTTAAGAGGTGATTTGCTAGACGGGGAGTGAAACGGCTCCGTCGAGCAATCTCTGAGCTAGCTTCATCGTCAACCTTGATTCCCAGTAAACCAGCGGAACGATTGATAATTTGCCCTATTTCTTCTTTGGTATAAAATTCTAAACGATAAGTTCCACCAGAAAAACGTGAACGAAGAGGGGAAGAAATCATGGCGACCCGAGTCGTGGCGGCAATTAAGGTAAATGGGGGCAGATCAATTTGAATAACTCGCGCGCCTGGCCCTTTGCCAATTACAATATTCAAGGCACCAGCTTCCATTGCTGGGTAAAGGACTTCCTCGATCATTTTGTTGAGTCGATGAACTTCGTCGATAAACAAAATATCACCTGGTGAGAGGTTGGTTAAAATCGAAGCGAGATCACCAACCTTCTCAATCGCTGGACCAGAGGTGGCTTTGATGGGAACACTCATTTCGCGAGAAATTAAGTGAGCCAAAGTCGTCTTGCCGAGTCCTGGCGGGCCATAAAAAAGCAAATGTTCCGGCGGATGAGAACGCTCCTTCGCTGCTAAGAGAAGGATTTTAAGGTTATCTTTAATTGCTTTTTGTCCAACATATTCATCCCAAGTGGTGGGACGAAGTGAATGATCCAAAAAAATATCGTTTTTGTAACGGCGCACAACTATAAGACATTAAA
>CAZRQY010000001.1:2003-23792 GCA_964602495.1 uncultured Candidatus Saccharibacteria bacterium | reverse complement strand
TGGCCACGTTGACCATGGCAAAACAACCTTAACGGCCGCGATTTTGCATACTTTGGATCTGGCTAAGGACCAAGGCTATAGTGCTCGTGTCGAAGGGGTTGATGGTATTGATAATGCTCCGGAGGAAAAATCTCGCGGAATTACTATTGCTCTTCACCACTCGGAATACGAAACACCAAAACGTCATTATGCACACATTGATGCTCCCGGCCATGCCGACTATATTAAAAATATGATTACTGGTGCTGCCCAAATGGACGGAGCGGTAATTGTGGTAGCTGCGACTGACGGTATTATGCCTCAGACGCGTGAACATATTTTACTGGCTCGCCAGGTTGGCGTGCCTAAAATAATTGTCTTCATTAACAAGGTAGACATGGTACCTGATGGCGACAAAGAACTTATTGATATGGTTGAGGAAGAAGTTCGTGAGCTCTTAACTAAGCAGGAATTTGATGGCGCTAACGCCCCAATTATCCGTGGCTCGGCCCTTAAAGCACTTGATGCCAAGGATCTTGAGGATGAACAAGCCAAGAAAATTCTTGAGTTAATTCAAGCAATGGATGATTATATTCCTGACCCAGTACGTGAGATCGAGAAGCCTTTCCTGATGCCAATTGAAGACATCTTTTCAATTGAAGGCCGAGGAACGGTTGTGACCGGTCGAATCGAACGAGGCACAGTTAAAGTTGGTGAAGAAATCGAAATTGTTGGTCTTAAGCCGACAACCAAAACGACTCTTACGGGTATCGAAATGTTCAACAAACAACTTGATGAGGGAATGGCGGGCGACAATGCCGGTATTCTCTTGCGTGGTTTGAAGAAAGAAGATGTTACTCGAGGCCAAGTCTTGGCCAAAACAGGTTCGATTACTCCACACACTGAATTTACCGCCGAAGTCTATGTTTTAAACAAGGAAGAAGGTGGTCGTCATACCCCGTTCTTTGCTGGTTATAAACCACAATTCTATATTCGAACGACTGATGTGACCGGAGAAGTGATTTTGCCGGAAGATGTTAAGATGGTAATGCCGGGCGATACGATTAACATTAATGTTAAATTAATTGCTCCCGTGGCCTTAGAGGAAAAGCAACGTTTTGCTATTCGTGAAGGTGGTAAGACAGTTGGAGCTGGCGTGGTAATCAAGATCACAGCCTAATCTCCACGTTGTTAAAAAATAATCATGCCAACAGAAGCCAAACCCAAAACCAAAAGAGTGACGAAAAAGAAAAAGGAGGAGGTGAAAGAAGTCGCTAAATTGCGGATTCGGGTTTCGGCTTATGAGCACAAGGTGCTTGATGCTAGTGTTAAACAAATTGTGGATACTGCCACCCGTTATGACGGTAAGATTGAAGGACCGATTCCGCTTCCCACTGAAATCAAAAAATATACCGTTAATCGAAGTTCCTTTATCGATAAAGATTCACGCGAACAATTTGAAATGCGCGTCCACAAACGCCTGATTGATATTTCTAATCCCTCGCCGAAATTGATTGAAAGTTTGACCAATATCAATTTACCGAGCGGAGTAAACATTGGTGTCAAAATGATGTAAATTAAGATATGTTTAAAGATTTATCCTCAGCTCTAATCATTGTGTTGGTTCTCGTTGTTGGCGGGCTGGCTTATCTTTTGCTTCCAGGACGACTCAATGGTCCAAACTCAAACATGGCTAATGTGAACATGTCCATCAGCTCTGAATTTCAGAGTACTTCCACTGAGACTCAAACCGGATCTACTACTCCCCGATAATTGACTTTAAACGTTATTCTGTTAGTATAAATCGAGGCTCGGACGAGCTTTTATTTTTGCCTTTTATGAAATTTATTCTTGGCCGAAAAGAAAAAATGTCCCAACTCTTTGATGAGTCGGGTCAAGCAATCCCCGGGACAATTGTTTCCGCTGGGCCGATTTATGTTATCGAGACAAAAAAAACCAGCCCAACCGACAAATATGAAACAATCGTTGTTGGTTATGGTAATCGCCGATTTAAAAATCTCAAAAAACCGCAACGCAGTTTGATTAAAAAAGTTTTAACTGACCGCGAACAAGGTTTTTCGGTGATCAAAGAATTTAATAATAAACAAGGTACTTTACCAGTCGTGGAAATTGGTCAAGTGATTGACGTTTCCACTTTTGCTGAAGGCGACCAGGTCAGGGTTAGTGCGATCAGTAAGGGTAAAGGTTTCCAAGGAGTAGTTAAGCGTCATGGTTTCAAAGGTGGTCCACGGTCTCACGGTCAAAAGCATTCCGAACGTGAACCAGGCTCAATTGGGGCTGGTGGTCAACAACGAGTTTTGCCCGGTTTGCGGATGGCCGGCCGAATGGGGAGTGATCGGGTTACTTTAAAAAATTCAACAGTCGTTCAAGTTGATAAGAAAAATAATCTATTGTTTATCAAAGGAGCGATTCCCGGACGCAGGGGAACTTTGGTAGAAATTATTTGTAAATAATAATCATGCAACAGGCGACGATTTACAATTTTGAAGGAAAAGAGGTTGGTCAGGCTGAATTGCCAGAGAAGATTTTTGGGGTAAAATGGAATGACGACTTGGTTTATCAGGCGACAATATCCTTGCAAGCCAATTTACGTCGACCAATAGCCGATACCAAGGATCGCTCGGAAGTTCGTGGTGGTGGTAAAAAGCCTTATCGTCAAAAGGGAACTGGCCGGGCTCGTCACGGTTCTTCGCGGTCGCCTATTTGGCGGGGTGGCGGTGTTACTCATGGGCCTTTGACTGATAAAAATTATCACCAGAAGGTCAATAAAAAAGCTAAGGCTAAAGCGTTTCTGACCGTTTTGTCGCGCAAATTGGCTGACCAAGAAATTCTTTTTGTTCAAGACTTACCGTTGGCTCAAGCGAAAACTAAACAAGCTCAGGTTTACCTTAATAATTTCGCTAAGGCTGGTTTTACTAAGATTAATTATAAAAAAGGTAAGCGAGCGCTTTTGGCTTGGCCTCAAACCAATGAAATCGCCGGGCGCAGTTTTCGTAATATTTCCAGTGCTCAAGTGGCGGATCTTCATAATTTAAATGTTTTGGATTTATTGAATTATAAATATCTAGTCATCATTGATCCAGTCAAGAGTTTGACTGTTTTGGAAGCCAGAACCAAAATTAAATAATTCAACAAGTTCATCATAAATAATTATCATGTCAAAAATCGGTAAACAATTTAAAAATACCCTGGTCCTACATTTCCCGCGAATTACTGAAAAGGCCACGGCCTTAAATGAGAGGGGTGTTTATGTTTTTATCGTTGACAAGAAAGCCACTAAGCCGTTAATTAAAGAAGCTTTCGTGACCAAATATAAAGCGATACCAATTAAGATCAATATTGTTAATTTGCCGGCCAAGAAAATTTTTAAGAGAGGCATTCGCGGTAGTCAAGCTGGAATCAAAAAGGCAATTGTTTATCTTAAGGCTGGTGATAAAATTGAAATTGTTTAGCTTATGAAAAAATACAACCCCACATCACCTTCTCGTCGCCAACTTGTCTCGGTTGATTATCGTCAGTATTTGACGACGAACGAGCCTTATAAACCATTAACGACTGGTGGCAAACGCCATGTTGGTCGTAATAGTGATGGTCGGATCACCGTTCGTCACAAAGGCGGTGGCCATAAGCGTCTTTATCGTGAGATCGATTTTAAATACAAAAATCTTGATATTCCGGCCAAAGTTGAAACGGTTGAATATGATCCCAATCGCTCCGGTTTTATCGCCCTGGTCTGTTATCGTAATGGCGAGCGTTGTTATCATCTTTTACCTAAGACTATTAAAGTTGGTGATATGATTGTCGCTTCGGAAACGGCGAAAATTAAAGCCGGGAACCGTTTGCCTTTATTTAAAATTCCGTCCGGCACCTTTATTTTTAATGTGGAAGTTAAACCAGGCAGTGGGGCCAAGCTCATTCGTTCGGCCGGTTCTCATGCCGAAGTGGTCGCCCATGATGCTGGTTATGCCACTCTTAAAATGCCTTCAAGTGAAATTCGCAAAGTTAGTGATAAAGCTTGGGCTTCAATTGGCGAAGTCTCCAACGACGAACATAAATTAATTAATTTGGGTAAGGCTGGTCGTTCGCGCTGGCTCGGAATTCGTCCGACCGTTCGCGGTAGCGCCATGAATCCAGTTGATCATCCTTATGGTGGTGGTGAAGGTCGTCAGGGTCGGGGGACCAAGCGTCCTAAGACAAAATGGGGAAAGGTTACTGGTGGCCGAAAGACTCGTCATCCTAAGAAATATTCTAATCATTTAATTGTCACTCGTCGTAAAAAAAGCCGAAAGAGTTAAAACTAAAAATTCCTCCGAGGAGGAATTTTTAGTTTGACAACAAGCTCTATTTTGCTATTATAAAACAAGCCTATTTTGGGCTCTGTCCGCTGACGGCGGATTGTATTTTGCCCACCAGGGCGGACATAGTCTGCTTCAGCGGGTGGTTACATTAATTATGTCAAGATCATTAGCCAAAGGTCCCTATGTGGACGCTAATTTGCTCAAAAAAATAGCCGGCCGAAAGCCTGGTGAATCTGACGTGATTAAAACTTGGGCTCGTCGCAGTCAAATTAGTCCAGAAATGGTTGGGTTTACTTTTGGCGTTTATAACGGGCGTACTCATTTAGAAGTCTTAGTTGTTGAAGAGATGGTCGGTCATCGTCTCGGCGAATTTTCACCCACTCGCAAATTTACTAAACACGGCGGTAAAGTGCAGAAGGAAATGGATACCAAAAAGAAAGAATCCGAAATTGCGGCTGCTCAAGCAGCTAAAGCGGTTGCCACCAGTACTGTGAGTAAATAAAAACATGAAAGCAACGCTTAAAAATCATCATCAATCGCCTCGTCGGACTCGGCTCGTCGCCGAAGTCATTAAGGGTAAATCGGTCGTTCAAGCCTTGGCCGAGTTAGATTTTATTATCAAGAAATCGGCCGCGCCAATTAAAAAATTAATTTTATCGGCCGTCGCCAACGCCAAAACAAATTTTAAGAAAGAGGAGACTGATTTATATATCAAAAATATTACGGTTGATAAGGGAAATGTTGTTCGTCGATTTAAGCCTGTTTCCCATGGCCGAGCCTTCCCAATTCGTCATCGTTTAAGTAATATTGAGGTCACCTTAGACGCTAAGGAAGAATCTTTAACTAATGAATAAGTAATTATGACTCACTGCGTTCATCCTTATGCTCATCGACTCACGATCATTCGCGACTGGCAGTCTCGCTGGTTTAGTTTGGGTAAGGACTATCGTAATTTTCTCAAAACTGACATTTTATTGCGCGAATTTTTAACTAAACGTTTAAGGGGTAATTATGTTGACCGGATTGAAATTGAACGAAGTCAAAACTCTTACCGGTTGATTATCAAAACTGCTCGGCCAGGAATGATAATTGGTCGCGGGGGTGATGGCATCAATAAATTAAAAACCGAAATTCTGGCTGAACTCCGTAAAACTAAATTACCATTGCCCAAAAATATTACCGTTGATGTTGAGGAAGTTAAGGATCCAGAATCTCACGCGGCCATTGTTGCCTATATGATCGCCGAGGGCTTGGAGAAACGTTTGCAATTTCGCCGGGTTCTGCGTCAAACAATTGAAAAAGTTTCAGCTAATCGGAATGTTAAAGGCATCAAGATTACGCTCGCTGGTCGTTTAGGGGGCGCTGATATGAGCCGAACTGAATCGTTGAAAAAAGGTCAAATCCCGCTTCAGACGTTACGGGCCGATATCGATTTTGCCCGGGAAAAAGCTTATCTTTATTATGGCGTCATTGGCATTAAGGTTTGGATTTATCGCGGCGAGATATTTGATACTGATAAAAAATAGATAAGAATCATGTTGCTACCGAAAAAAGTAAAATATCGAAAATGGCAGACCATGCGCACTAACCCCAACAAGGCAAAAACAGCTACTCGGGGCACGACTTTAGTTTTTGGTAATTTTGGTCTGAAAGCTGAAACCGCTGGCCGGATTCGCTCCAATCAATTGGAGGCCGGACGTAAAACAATTTCACGCCAAATGCACAAGACCGGCAAACTCTGGATTCGGGTTTTTCCTGACATGCCTTATACAGCCAAGGCGGCAGAGGTGGGCATGGGTAAAGGCAAGGGTGATCCTAAGGGCTATCAGGTTCAGATCTGGCCTGGGCGATTAATTTTTGAAATTGATGGTTTACCAGATGAAATTGCTCGTGAAGCCTTACGTAAAGCTGGTGCTAAGTTGCCGATTAAAACTAAAATCATTAGCCGTTAATTTATAGTATGAAAAAGCTTGATTTAAAAACTATGTCTGAAACTGAATTGAAGAAATTACTCGCTGACAAATGTGAGACTTTGTCTAATTTTAGATTTGGCATTTCTGGTAGTCGAACGAAGAATGTTAAAGAGGGGAAAAATACTCGCCACGACATTGCTCGAATTTTAACGATGTTGAATAAATAGTTCGATTAACTCACTATAAATAATCATGGAAACTCAAAATAAAAAAACCTTAAAAGGAACGATCGTGTCTGATAAGATGTCCCAAACCGTTGTGGTTGAGGTCAAACGTTTTATTAAACACTCTAAATATGGTAAATACTTTAGTCGCTCCAAGAAGTATAAGGCTCATGACCAAGGAAACAAAACCAAAGTTGGTGATGAAGTGATAATTCGTGAATGTCGACCACTATCCAAGGATAAGCATTTTGAAGTTGTTTATAAATAAAAGACCATGATTCAACCCCAAACAATTGTTAAAATTGCTGATAATACCGGTGCCAAAGTCGGGCGCGTTTTTAAAGTACTGGGTAGTTCCAAAAAGCGTTATGCTCGAATCGGCGATTTGGTGGTTTTATCAGTCCGAGTAGTGGAACCACGCAAGGCAACTAAAAAGAAAGAAGTCTTGCAGGCCGTGGTTGTTCGCCAAAAAAGCCCTTTCCGTCGAAGTGATGGCTCTTATCTTCGCTTTGACGAGAATGCCGTTGTTATTATCGAGAAAGGCAAAATGGAACCTCGTGGCGGTCGTATCTTTGGACCAATTCCGCGCGAGATTGCTGAACGTGGTTATCAAAAAATCGCTTCTTTGGCGCCAGAAATAGTTTAAGTTTTTATGAAAATAAAAAAAGGAGACAATGTTATAGTGACAACCGGTAAAGACCGAGGCAAGCAAGGTAAAGTTCTTCGCCTTCTTCGTCTTGATGAAAAAATTCTGGTTGAGGGAATTAATTTTAAGAAGAAACATCAACGTCCGCGCCGTCAGGGCGACAAGGGTCAGATGATCGATATCGCGCACCCGGTTCATCAATCCAATGTTTTGTTATATTGTCCGAGTTGTAATCGAGGAGTAAGAATCGGGGCGAAAATTACCGATAAAAGAAAGCTTCGAGTTTGTAAAAAATGCGGTAAGGAAATTTAAGGCGAATAAAAAATATGAAAAAATTAAAAGAAACAATCGCCGAGTTGGCGCCAGAATTAAAGAAAGAATTAAAAGCCAAAAATACAATGGCCTTGCCTCGCTTGCTGAAAGTCGTGGTTAATTCCGGTACCGGTAAAGCTAAAGACAAACATCGGGATGAAGTCGTCGAGAATCGGCTGACCAAGATTACTGGCCAAAAACCGTCACCCCGTGGGGCCAAAAAATCCATCGCCAGTTTTAAAATTCGCCAAGGTGATATTGTTGGCTATGCGGTTACCCTGCGTGGTCCACGAATGTACGATTTTCTTGATCTCCTACTCAAAGTGGCCATTCCCCGAACTCGCGACTTCAAGGGCTACGACCCGAAAATTGTTGATGAAGTGGGAAATTTGACGTTGGCCGTTAAAGAACATACCGTTTTTCCTCAAACGGATGATGAAGAATTAAAAAATGTTTTTGGTTTCGCCGTTACTATTGTTACCTCGGCTAAGGATAGAAAATCAGCCCTGGCTTTCTTCAAAGCCATCGGTTTTCCGTTTAAGAAAAGATAATTTTTCTATTCCCGCCAGACCTTAAGTGAGCCCAAGGTCTGGCGGGGGGAGTGGATAACCCATTTTTTTTTTTACTTTTGTGTTATACTTGAAAATGTGTTCAAATTATAAATTTAGCATAGTCTTATGAAAAAATATTTATTTATTGCTCTGATTCTCATCTTAGTTCTAGTGCCGGTTATGTCTCAAGCCATGAGTATTAATGAACAAATTGCTGCTCTACAGGCTCAACTTGCCACTTTATTGGCACAATTGGACCAAACTCAACAATCACTTTCTTTTTGCCCGGTACCGACAATTATCAAAAATCTAACTGTTGGCAGTAGGGGCACTGAAGTTAGTGCCTTGCAACAATACTTGATTGGCGCGGGTTTTCTGGGTTTGGAAGGAGGTGGTCCAACTGGTTATTTTGGAACACTAACTAAAGGTGCGGTTATTAGTTGGCAAAGGGTCAATAATGTTTGGCCAATCACTGGCTTTTTTGGGCCTGTTTCTCGTGCCAAGCTCGTTGAATTGTGCGGAAGAGTCAATCCCAACGGTATTACGATCAATTCTGTCTCTGGTCCGACCTCACTGACGATTAATCAAACCGGAACTTGGTCTGTTAACGCAACGGCTCCGGCTGACGCGGGACTAATGTATTCAGTCGATTGGGGCGATAATTATTCGCCAACCACTGGAGCTAAAGTTAGTTCACCAACAGTAAGTCAAACAGCTACTTTTACTCATTCTTATAGTTACGCGGGAACATATACGGTTAGAATTACCGTTTCAGGAAGAGCTCTAGAGCCAGTTCAAACTAGTTTGACGGTAATAGTTGGTAATAATTCTAATCCAGTCATTACTGTTACTTACCCCAAAGGTGGAGAAAACATGGTAAGCGGGGATCCACTGTTGGTGCGGTGGAATCCTAACACCCCAGTATCAATTATTGAAATTGTCTCAACGAATGGGGATTACAGCATGGGAATTTATGGTCCGAAATACGGCAACAATTCTCCGATTACCATTGGCGAGTTCAGGTACATTCTACCTAATGGTATTCCACCACGTACGTATCACATAAGAGTATCTCCTACAAATAATGGTATTCAAGCCATTAGTAAAACATTCAGTATTAATCAAATCAATCAACCTTCCATCACTGTTCTCACCTCAATTACTTCACCTGTCGCAACTAATGGCATTGTCACCATTACTGGTAATAACTTCACTGCTTCGGGTAATGTTATCCATGTCGGTAGTGTCCTTCAGACAAGTGTTTCATCTTCTGACAGAAGAACTCTAAGATTCGGTTTAGGCTCTCGTGTCTCAGCTGGCACCTATCCAGTTTATATTACTAATTCTCGAGGCACGAGCAATATTCTCTATTTGGCGATTACTAATCCAACCGTTTCTCAAGCGCAAGTCAATCAATTAGCTAGCGCCATTGAGGTCTTAAGAAAACTAATTAACGCTTCTCGTTAGACCTTCGACAGTCATGATATAATCAAGGCAAATGAAAATTGCCATTATTTCTGATATTCATGATAATCTCGCTAACCTAAAGCGGTTTCTGGAGTTGGCGAAGGAATTAGGCATTGAGAGTATTATTTGTTGCGGAGATGTGACTACCCCAGAAACGCTTGAAGAACTTGTTAAAAATTTTACGGGAACGATCAAATTAGTTTGCGGCAATGCCGAAATCAGACGCGAAGAATTTTTTGACGTCGCTAAACGGTGTCAGAATTTAGAAGTTTTTGCTGAAAAAGGGGAGTGGGAGATCGAAGGTCTCAAACTGGCTTTTATTCATCGGCCAGATCGAGTCAGGGGATTGTCTGGTCCGTCGGTAGATAAAGAGTCTCATCAGTTTATTTTTTATGGTCACACTCATCAACCGTGGATCAGGATTGTCCCCGAGGACGGTCCTTCGGGAGCAGTTCAAGGACCGTCCTCGGGGACGACTATCGCGGCTAATCCAGGTACTTTAGGCGGGTTTTCAACTACTCCAACTTTTGCTATTTTAGATACTGAAACTCGCCAATTAGAACTTAAAAAGCTTTATTCTTAAACAAAAAAAGAGGGGGGTGGCCTATACCCCCTTCTCCAGGAAAGGATATTCTAACGAAGGGTAAAAAGAGGGACTTTAGGGGGATGAAGCGACTGCTGGTTCACCTCAGCCCAGTCCAACTAATTGTCGGTTGCAGATTCAAGTTACCAACTTGGCAAGAGATAGGCCCTCTTACCTATTCAACTGTGGTCGGGCTGTGGAACGTCCATCAGACCCTCTAATTACCAGTATACAGAAATCCCCTAAAATGTATAGATCTAGCCGATTTATTGACATTTTGGGCTATTTTTTGTTAGGATAGGGGATGGCTCATTGAGAGCCGTACTTATTTATTTATGGCTAAAAAATCAACTATCGCGCGAGCACTTAAGACTCCCAAATTTGCTTCACGTGTCGTGAGACGTTGTTTTCGTTGTGGTCGTAAACGAGCTTATATGCGCGATTTTGGCCTGTGTCGTATTTGTTTTCGTGAATTAGCCAATGAGGGGAAAATTCCGGGTATTCGTAAATCATCATGGTAAACGATCCAATTTCAGACTTTTTAATACAGCTTAAAAATGGTAATCGCGTCAAACGCGAGAGTGTTACTTTGCCGGCTTCCAATTTAAAATTAGCGATTGCTGAAGCTTTGGTAAAAACCGGTTATCTTAAATCAGTTGTTCGCCGAGGCAAGAAAATTAAGAAATTCCTGACTTGTGAATTGGTCTATGTTGACGGTGAACCCAAAATTGATCAAGTTAAACGATTATCTCGACCCTCTCGCCGAGTTTATATCAAGGCTGGTGACGTTCGGTCAGTTCGTCAGGGTTTTGGTACGTTTTTTTTATCAACGCCCAAAGGGATTATGACTGGCGGGGAGGCGCGTAAAGCTAAACTTGGTGGCGAAGCCCTGTTCGAAATCTTTTAGTTCTATAAATAACTATGTCACGAATTGCCAAACAACCTATTTCCTTACCGACTGAAGTAACCGCTAATTTTGAAGCGGGGAGTCTTTCAGTTAAAGGTCCACTCGGATCGCTTGATCGTCGTTTTCGCAATGAGGTGAATATTGCCATCACTGAAGCTGGTGTCGTGGTTACTCCAGCCCATGGTTCAATTTCGGCTAATGTTCTTTCTGGAACCTATGCTTCTCATATTCGCAACATGGTTGAAGGTGTGACCAAGGGTTTTGAAAAAAAGCTTTTAATTGAAGGAGTTGGTTATCGTTATGCGGTCAATGGTGACAAAGTTAAATTAGATATTGGTTTTTCTCATCCAGTCGAAGTTTTGATTCCGACTGACATTAAAGTAATAGTTGAAAAAAATCAAATGACGATTAACGGGATTGATAAAGAATTGGTTGGTAGTTTTTCCGCCAAAATTCGCGCTTTAAAAAAGACTGAACCTTATAAGGGTAAGGGTATTCGTTATCATGACGAGGTCGTTCGTCGTAAACAAGGTAAGAAAGCTGGCATTATCGCTGCTTAATTAAAAAATGGAAACCAAACGTTTTAAAACCAAAAAAGAAAAACGCGAGCGCCGACACCTAAGAGTTCGGGCCGGTTTAGCCGGTACCGCTTCACGTCCTCGTTTGTCGGTTTTTCGTTCTAATAAGCATATTTTAGTTCAATTGATTAATGACGAAATTGGTAAAACTTTAGTAGCGGTGACCGATCAGGAATTAAAAGAAACCAAAAGCCAAAAAACTGATTTTGCTAAAATTAATAAAAGTGAACAAGTTGGTCAATTGTTAGCCGAAAAAGCCAAAACCAAGAAAATCAGCAAAGTCGTTTTTGATCGCGGTGGTTATCGTTATACTGGTCGGGTCAAGGCGGTCGCTGATGGTGCGCGAGCTGGCGGTTTAGAAATGTAAAATAATTATGGAACAACCAACTAAAAAATTCAGTCATAATAACAATAATAAAGGTGGTGGTAATCGCCGTCGCCCGTTCGGCCGTCGTCGACCATTAGCCGAAAAACCGGAATTTGAACAAAAAATAATTAATGTTCGTCGAGTTGCCCGTGTTGTTGCTGGTGGTCGCCGATTTAGTTTTTCAGTTGCCTTAGTGGCTGGTGATAAGAATGGCCGGGTTGGAGTCGGAGTTGGTAAAGCCGCAGACACTTCGATGGCCATGGCCAAAGCTTTCAGTAAAGCCAAGAAGGAAATGATTAAAGTACCTTTAACCAAAAACAAGTCAATTCCCCATGAAATTATCGCCAAATTCAAAGCGGCAAAAGTCTCTCTTCGACCAGCGGCTGGGCGGGGCTTAGTAGCGGGAAGCGCTCTGCGGGTGGTCCTGTCTTTAGCTGGTGCTCATGATGTTAACGCTAAAGTTTTGTCGCGTAGTAAGGATAAATTAAATATTGCTCGAGCGACGATGGTTGCTCTAACAAGTCTGAAGACTAAAAAATAATTCGACAAGCTCAATTAAATAGTTTTATGCAATTACATAATTTAAAAAAACATTCCAGCCATCAGGCTAAAAAAACCATTGGTCGTGGAGGGAAGCGAGGAACAACCTCTGGCCGAGGAACCAAGGGTCAGAAAGCGCGCGCTGGCAACAAGCGTCGTCCAGAAATGCGTGATATCATTAAGAAGTTGCCGAAATTGCGTGGGTATCGTTTTAAGCCGGTGAGTGTTAAGCCAGCCATAGTCAATTTGGCTATCTTAGATGAAATTTTCAAGGTCGGTGAATCAATCACCCCAGCTAGTTTGCTGGCTAAGAAAATTATTAAGCGGGAACGTGGCCAAATTCCAATGGTCAAGGTTTTGGCTTTAGGTGACTTAACAAAAAAATTGATCATTGAGAATTGTCTGGCCTCTGATTCTGCTAAAACAAAAATCGAAAAAGCCGGTGGTTCAATTTCTTCACCTCGAGCCGATCAGTCCGATTAGAGTAAATAATCATGTTTGAAGCTTTCAATAATAAATTAAGAATGGTTCTCGAAGATCGCAATCTGCGCAACCGAGTTCTCTTTGTCTTGGGTGCCCTGGCTCTTTTTCGGTTAGGGGCTTCAATTCCCATTCCCGGTGTTAATATTATTCAACTTGAAAGATTTTTAGCTGATAATCAATTTTTCGGCCTACTTAATATTTTCTCTGGTGGCGGTTTATCTAACCTCTCTATTATGATGTTGGGGGTGGGTCCGTTTATTACCTCATCGATTATCTTTCAATTACTCACCCTTATTTTCCCCCGACTTAAACAACTTTATCATGAAGAAGGAGTGGCCGGCCGACGTAAGGTCGCTCAATATTCTCGCTTGTTAACCGTTCCTCTTTGTATTATTCAAGGTTTAAGTCTATTGGTCTTACTGGAAAAACAAGGTGTTCTTCTTCCACTGACTTTCTTTGATGAAGTGGTGAATATTTTCGTAATTACCGCCGGATCAATTTTATTGATGTGGGTTGGTGAATTAATTACTGAGTATGGAGTGGGTAATGGTGTTTCCCTTTTGATTTTTGCCGGTATCGTTTCTCGTTTGCCATCAGTGATTTCACAATTACTTGTTACTTATGATCTTTCTCAAGTCCCAATGTACCTAGTTTTTGCCATTATTGGCATGATTGCTCTGGCGGCGATTGTTTTTGTGACCGAGGCCGAACGGCCAATCCCGATTACTTATGCGAAACGGGTCCGAGGAATGAAAATGTACGGCGGAACGTCAACTTATTTGCCGATTCGTGTTAATAACGCTGGGGTAATGCCAATTATCTTTGCCATTTCTATTATCCTCTTCCCACAGATGGTCGCAAATTTTCTGGCTGGTTATACTGGTGGAACGATTCAGGTAATGGCCACGGGGATTAAAGATCTTTTAGACAATCAAATATTTTATGGCGCCCTCTATTTCTTTTTAGTGGTAGTCTTTACCTATTTTTATTCAGCAATTACCTTTGATCCTCAAGCTATTTCGGAAAACTTACAAAAGAACGGTGCTTTTATCCCTGGTGTTCGTCCAGGCAAATCGACGGCTGAATACATTGCCAGTATGTTAACTCGGTTAACCTTGGTGGGGGCGGTCTTTTTGGGAGTGGTAGCTCTGTTGCCAATCATTATGCAATATATCACCGGTATTGCTTCATTAGCCATCGGCGGAACCAGTCTCTTGATTGTTGTCTCAGTGGCGATTGAATTCGTCAAACAAATTGACTCTCAAATCTCTATGAGAGAATATTAAAATCAAATTATTTCGAAATTATTATTAATATAATCCATAATTTATAAAACAATGAAAAAATATATAATTAGCCTAGCGATTACCCTTGTCGTAGTTGCCTTAATTGTAGTTGTTTATTACCAAAAATTCTCTAATTCGATCGATAATCAATTTGTTGCTAGTCAGCCAGTTGCTGACGAAACATTACATTGGAAAATCTATACGAATTCTTCAAAAGGATACAGCGTTCTATATCCACCAGCTCTTGTTGTAGATGATAGTAATCTAGACCAAATCACGATAGGCGATGGTGTTGCGCCTTATTTAAACATCACAGTTTATCAATTAAAACAGAACACCGATCTTCAAAGTTTTGTTCAGGAGAGATTAATCAATGATTTTCATGGTTTATTGGCAACAGATGAAATTAAGTGGGTTACTATAAATAACGACTATTCTAAAATTGGTGTCAAATTTCCTAACAAAGCAGGTGGACACAGTGGTGAATTATATTGGCTTTATATTGGCCATGACTATAAAGTTTATCGAATTGCGACCCTGGGAAATTACGATAGCATGACTCAGAATGAATTTCAAAACAAAATTATATCGGGCTTTAAATTTGTCGACTAGTAAAAACACCAGTGTTGTTTCTCTAAGCTTTTTGTGTTCAAGGTAAAAATATGCGAGAATCTTAAATATAAATAACGAACAAAAAAATAAACCCGTCCTGGGCCAGCTGGCCTAGGACGGGAGCGCTGATTTTGCGAAACGGACCGGATCACAAATGAACGCGTTGGAAATACTGAGCAAGAGCTCGAGCTCGTTTCAGTCTTTCTTCGGCGCAATCCTGACCATCGCCACAGGCAAGCGAATGGCCAGACTGTGACACCAGACAACGGCCGTCGTCTTTTGCGATGATCTCGGCCAAGTGTCGAGCATCTTTAAGACTGTCAACGAGATAGTCAGTGCCATAATCTTTTAAGAACTGTAACTTTTTCATCGGTCCTCCTGTCTGTCGTTATTACTGGCATATTAATTAACTGAGGTCAATTTTGCTTTTGGGATTATTTTGTGCGAAAATTGAAAGATGGATAATGAAAACAGGCAGATGAATTTACACACCTTTATTTTTATTGGTCGATCTGGTTGCGGTAAGGGAACGCAAGTAGAAAAATTGGCCGAATTTTTAACCAAGCAGGGGATAATAAATTCTCAGCATAATTGGCTTAGAATTGAAACCGGCGCACTTTTTCGAGAAGTGGTGAAAACCGATGGCTATACGGCCAAATTGCTCGGAGCCGGAATTGATCACGGAGACCGCTTGCCGGATAATTTCGCCATTTGGGCCTGGACCAATTTTTTGGTTGAAAAATTTACCGGCGCGGAACACCTTTTCTGCGATGGTTGTCCGCGGTCATTAATTGAGGCTCAGACTTTAGATTTACTCTGGAAATTTTATAAGCGGGTAAAACCAATAGTTGTTTATCTTGATGTTTCGCGTGAAGAATCTAAACGTCGATTACTTGAACGCGGACGAAAAGATGATCAGTCCGAAGATATTGACCGTCGTCTTGATTGGTTTGATCGCGATGTCTTGCCGGCTGTGGAATATTATCGCGATAACCCCAAATATTATTTTGCTGAAATTGATGGCGAACAATCTCGAGAAAAAATTCATGAAGATTTGATCACCAAGCTCGGTTTATGATCAAATTGAAGACTCGAGAAGAAATTGAATCTTTACGAGCGGGCGGGAAACGCCTAGCTTTAATCTTAGATCAAATTGAAAAAAAAGTTGTCCCGGGAATTAAAACGAGTGATTTAGATGTTTTGGCTCGAGATTTAATCAAAGAGAATGATGATGAGGCCGCTTTTTTAAATTATCAACCACCGGGCTCACGTCTGGCCTATCCGGCAGCGCTCTGTGTTTCAGTCAATGACGAAATTGTCCATGGCCTTCCCAGTGGACGAGTGTTAATTGAAGGGGATCTCGTTGGTTTAGATTTAGGCTTAAAACATGACGGCCTCTTTACTGATATGGCGGTAACTGTCCCGGTCGGTAAAATTTCGCCCGAAGGGCAAAGTTTAATCGCCACAGTTGAACAGGCGTTAAAAGCCGGAATTAACACCTCTCGGCCTGGCAGACGAATTGGCGATATTAGTCAGGCGATTGAACAAGTTATTAAAGAAAACGGTTTTAAGGTGGTCAAAGAACTTGCTGGTCACGGTGTCGGCTATCAACCGCACGAAGATCCCTTTATCCCTAATTTTGGTTTAGCTGGCAAAGGATCGGAACTCTTGCCTGGACTAGTGATTGCCATTGAGCCGATGGCGACTTCAGGTCAAGGCGACATTAAAGTCGGGGACGATAAATTTACTTTTCTCACTCAAGATGGTAAATTGGCAGCACATACTGAAAAAACGATTGTTATCACAGAAACTGGCGCTGAAATTTTAACTAAATTATAAGTTAATTTTTATAAAATAAAATAATTGTCATGACTCATCCCAAGGAGGAAAAAACATTCCTAATGATTAAACCTGACGGGGTCCGTAAGGGCTTAATTGGCGAGGTTATTAAAAGAATTGAGCAACGAGATTTGAAGATTGTCGCCTTACAAATGTTTCAACCAACGACCAATCAAATTGATAATCATTATCCCAAAGATGAAGCTTGGATTAAACGCTTAGGAAGTAAAACTTTAAATACTTACAATAAATATGGTTTTGATCCGATGGTGGAGATTGGAACGGACGACGAAATGAAGATTGGCCAGCAGGTTCGAGGTTGGGTGGTGGATTATATGACTTCAGCGCCGTTAGTTAAGATGGTAATTCAGGGAATTCACGCCGTTGATGTTGTGCGAAAGATTGTCGGGCCAACCGTGCCAGCCCTGGCCGATATGGGAACGATTCGTGGTGATTTTTCAATTGATTCACCGGTGTTAGCTAATAAAGAGAAGAGAGCGATTATGAATTTAATTCATGCTTCCGAAACACCACAAGAAGCCGAACACGAAATTGAACATTGGTTTAATGACGAGCCGATTTGTGATTATAAACGCTACGGCGTTGACGACTAATCCACTTTTTATCAGGGTAGACGCGTTTGGGGTAAGGGATATAATTAAATTAGGTTATTTAGGAAATATTCTTAGTACAATAAAATATATCAGGGAGTCTTAGATCACAACCCCGCCATGGCAGAGTTGTTGCGGACACCCACCTAGAATTTCCTAGGGATATCTTCTCTAAATAACCTAACAAAAATCATCCCTCGAGGATGATTTTTGTTAGGGGAGCTAGTCCCGCCCGCCAGACCTCGGGCTCACTTGAGGTCTGGCGGGAAAAAAGAAAATAGGTTACAATTAACGAAGCCGTGAAATTTAAGGGTTTTTTCATTTTTAGTCTATTTTTGCTTGTTCTGGTCACAATCCTTAATTTTTTGGCGTTTCGGAATTTTTGGTACTGGCATTGGCCCTGGTTTGATCAACCAATGCACTTTGTCGGCGGGCTTTTAGCCGGATTAGTCGCCATTCAGTGTTTATTGTTCTTCAGTCACCGTCAATGGAAAGAGGTTAACGGTGAAGAAATTATTTTGGCCAGTATCTTCGGTGCCCTCTTGATCGGAATAATTTGGGAGTTTCTTGAGTTTACTGCTGATAAACTCTATATTGCTCGCGTTGAACTTAAAACTCTGGATATGCTTTATACTGGTTGGCGCGGATCACTTCACGATATCCTCTTTGATTTAATCGGGGCGCTGACTTCAGCAATTTTATTTTTAACATCATTCATATGGCGGATAAAAAAACAACCATAACTTTTTACGGCGGAGTTGGCGAGGTAACGGGAGCCAATTTTCTCCTGGCCGATGGTTTGTCTGACTTAAAAATTTTAATTGATTGCGGTCTTTTCCAGGGCAGACGCTTTTTTGAAGATAAAAATCTCGAAGATTTTCCTTACGATCCCAAAACGATTGATTATCTTTTTATTACTCACGCTCACCTTGATCATGTTGGGCGAATTCCCAAATTAATTAGAGACGGCTTTCGGGGAATAATTTATTCCACTGCTCCAACTAAAGAAATTACCGAAATTTCCCTCGCCGATAGCCTTAATCTTTTAAAAAAAGGAAACCCGGAAGAGATTGAACCTTTTTTTGACCGAAAAGATGTTGATCTGACAATGAGTTTGTGGAAAACGGCGGAATATCATGAGACAATCAATCTCCAAGACGGTTTACGGGTTACCCTCAAGGATGCCGGTCATATCTTAGGCTCAGTGATGTATGAATTTGCTCGCGGTGAACGGCGACTAGTCTTTACCGGCGACTTAGGAAATTCGCCGTCACCCTTACTTCACGATACTGAGGTTTTAATCGACACTAATTATTTGGTCATGGAAAGTGTCTATGGTGATCGTAATCATGAAGATCGTTCACAACGTAGTAATTTACTTGAAGATACGATTGAGGATACGATTCGTTCCGGGGGCACCTTAATGATTCCCGCTTTCTCTATTGAACGAACGCAAGAAATATTATTTGAAATTGAAAACATGATGGAAGAATCACGCATTCCACTCGTGCCGGTCTTTCTTGATTCACCAATGGGAATCAGAGTGACAGCTGTTTACAAGAAATACTCTAAATACTTAAACGATGCGGTCCGAATGGAAATTGAACAAGAGGGCGATAAAATTTTTCATTTTCCTCAATTGCATGAAACTTTAAACACAGAAGAATCCAAGGCCATTCTTCGCGCCAATCCCAAGAAAATAATCATTGCCGGTTCAGGGATGTCGACTGGTGGACGTATTATTCATCACGAGAAAAATTACCTGTCCGATCCTAAGAGCACTCTACTTCTTGTTGGTTATCAATCCGCCGGGAGTCTTGGACGAATCTTACAGGATGGGGCGAAAACAGTTAAAATCATGGGCGAAGAAATTATCGTTCGAGCTAGAATTGCTAATATCCGCGGTTATTCGTCCCACAAAGATTCTGATCATCTCGTTCAATTTGTTGATAACACTAAGAGTACGATTCAAGAAATATTTGTGACTATGGGCGAACCTCGGTCAGCCATGTTTTTGGTTCAACGTCTGCGCGATTATCTTGGAGTTAACGCCAAATATCCCGAGGTTGGGGAAACGGCTGAAATTGATTTATAATATCATTATATGAGTAACAGTTTAAACAATGCCCAACTTAGTGCTCTACGCAATGAACATCGGAAAGTTAAAATTTGCGTCTCTGGTGCTGCTGATACGACTCATTGTGGCGAGGGAGCGCTTGAGCTAGCTAAGGAACTCGGCCGGCAAATTATTAAACAAGGTGGGATTATTGTTACTGGCGCTACCACCGGTTGGCCTCTGTGGTCAGCGATGGGAGCGAAAGAGGTCGGTGGAACTTCGATTGGTCTCTCACCGGCTGCGACGGAAAAAGAACATGTTGAAAAATGGGGACTACCCCTTGATTATCTAGATACAATTATTTACACTGGTCAGGGTTTTCCCGGGCGTGATATCTTATTGACTCGCACCAGCGATGCGGTGGTGCTTGGTTGTGGTCGAATTGGCACGATTCATGAATTTACAGTAGCGTTTGAAGACAATAAACCGATCGGCATTTTAGAAGGTGATTGGGAAATGGATGAAACGCTTAAAAATATTATTGAACATAGTCATCGGCCGAATCCTAAAATCATTTTTGATAAAGACCCCAAGAATTTAATTACTCGCATTGTTGAAATGGTAAAGAAAGATAAAGGAATTGTGGAAAAAGAGGGGTTACTAAAAGCCGTTAAGGTTAAATACACCGGCTCTAATGGCACAAAAAAGGGATAAGCTAATTTTCTTAGCTCGAACTTTTAGGATTTAACCAACGTAACAATTGTCTCAAAAACTTTGGGTTCGGTGGCGGCCAGGTCAGCGAGCATTTTGCGATTAAGGAGAAGCCCTTTTTTCTTTAGCGCGCCAATAAATTTACTATAAGATATTTCGTAAGGGGCCAGACCGGCGGACAGACGAACCTGCCACAGACCACGGAATTCAGCTTTCTTGTTACGGCGATGGGTATAAGCATAGACTCCGGCCTTAGTGATGGCCACTTTTGCTTCCCGTTCTTTCTTGCTTCGGCCAAAGCGATAACCCTTGGCGTCTTTTAGGACCTTGCGTCGGCGCTTCATCGAAATTGTTCCTCTTTTGACTCGGCTCATTTTTATTTATAAATTATTTTGCTTTCGAAAAATAACGGCCAATATCCTTACTTTTCAGCGTAATCGCTCGATAGCGTTTGTTCTTCATTTGGGTAGAACGACTCTCTTTGGCCTTAAAGTGGTTTTGGCCAGAACCACGAACCAATAATTTGCCATTTTTGGTGATTTTTATCCTTTTTTGTAAAGATTTATTTGTTTTCATACTGTAAAAATGCCCCTGATAGGCAGATCTAGCTTACTATAATTGACTCATTTTGTCCACCCGGCAGTGGCCGGGTGAATTATTTTATTCGCTCAATAATGATGGTTAAGCCTTTGGGACTTTTTTGAGGTGCTGAAGCGATACGGTAATCTTCGCTCATCAAATTTAGGATACGATCTAGGCGTTCTTTAAGAAAATTAGGATCCAGATACTTGGCTCGACCAGGTAGGAAAAGATTAATTTTGACCCGATGACCTTCTTTTAAAAAGGCCGAAGCTCTTTTTGCCTTAAGCTCCAAATCATGCTCACCAGTACCGATCTTAACCTGCAGATTCTTAGTTTCACCTCCTGTTGGCCCTTTATTCAGCTTTTGTTTCTTTTGTTCTAAATATTGATATTTGCCAAAATCCATAATCTTGGCGACGGGCGGGACGGCATTTGGCGAGATCTCGATCAGATCGAGATCTAGGCCATGAGCTTTATTGAGGGCTTCACCAAAAGGCAAAACACCGAGATTGTTACCCTCCTCGTTAATAATTTGAAGTTCTCTCGCACGAATCTGATTATTAATTCTAATTGCCGGTTGATACAAAGTATTATTTTATGGCTTAATACTAACAAATTGTGATAAGATAGGCAACATATGGCCAAGCTGGTAGAAAACAAAAAAGCCGGATTGAATTATGACTGGCTCGAGACCTATGAAGCGGGGCTGGAGCTTTTTGGTGGTGAAGTCAAGTCACTTAAAGGCAAACAAGGGTCATTGGAGGGTGCGCGGGTCATCATTCGTGGTGGTGAGGCTTACTTGGTTGGGGCTTTTGTTCCGCCTTATCAACCAGCCAATATTATTGGTGAATATGACCCTTATCGCGTTCGTCGACTCTTGCTGACCAAAAAGGAATTAGCTGAGCTCGCGATGAAAGGGGATCAGCGAGGGTTGACAATTATCCCTCTATCGGTGTATAATGACAGAAGGTTCCTTAAAGTGAAAATAGCGGTCGCGCGTGGCAAAAAAAGATTTGATAAACGCGAAGCGTTAAAAAAGAAAGAATCCAAACGCGATATTGCTCGCGATTTGAAAAGTTCATTGACAAGATAATTTTGGGAGTGATCGGCTTCGACGGGTGGTTACCCTTTGATTTGTATGTAGAGTTCCAGTCCACTCTTTAAACTTACTGGACATAGTCAAATGCCAACGCATCTGACCAGGGCGGTGTGGCTTCGCCATA
>CAZRQY010000001.1:0-1993 GCA_964602495.1 uncultured Candidatus Saccharibacteria bacterium | reverse complement strand
GCTTTAGCCTAAGCTGGTGTTCGCTGGATTATCGTCTGAATGATCCAATCCGAGCATAATAATTTCAGACTAGCAATCAAGAGTGTCTCGACTTGAGCGCGAACCCGCCAATTGGCGGATAGAGAATCGATTGATTAAATTCTTGGTTATTTTTTATTTAATCAATTTAAAAAAATGAAATAACCTAAACATATAGACTGGTCAAAGAGATCTATTCGCACGCGGGTTCGATTCCCGCCACTTCCACTACTTCGCTTGCGATTTTCTATTCGATAGTCTATTCTTAAAATGGTTTGAACGCATTGTAAAGGGTCAAATAAATATTTTAATTATTAATAAATTTCTAAACATGAAACAAACAAAATTTATATTCCTAGTGTTGTTTTGTTTATTACTAATCCCGGTTTTAGTAAATGGACAGATATCAACAACTGCCTCAACTAAAACAATAGAAATTAGCCACGATCAGATTCAGACAGTCGAAATACATACTCAGCCAGCTGAAACAAGAATTTGCCCAGCAGGTTGCACCTGCAATGGCGAGGTTACAAATTGTCAGGTAGTGCCGTCTTGTCAATCGCCCTGTACAATGAGTGACGATACGTGTACCTGTCCATCAGAGCAAGAACAAGATCAAACATGCAAAGTCGGTTGCACTTGTGTCGGAAACACAATGACTTGTCCGGTTGAGAATAATTGTAAGCTACCTTGCACAATAAGTGGCGATACGTGTACCTGTCCATCAGAACAAGCAGTAGCAGAAGACCTAGATCAAACGTGTAAAGTTGGTTGTACTTGTTCTGGGAATACCACAACTTGTCCAGTAGAGGAAACAAAACCTACTGAGGTAAAAATTTCTTCTTTAGAATCAGGTGTAGAGTCAGTTTCTATAGAAAAAGTTCCGAATGGCCTATCTCTTCAGTCTGAAAAAGCAACTGCGGTTACGACAGGAAGACTCATTAGTGAGGGAAATAACTTATTTCTCAAAACATCAACTGGAAATAAAGAAATCAAAGTTTTACCAGAGGAAGCTTCGTCTAAGGCAACAGCGATAACCAGTGTTAGTACGATTGAACTTAAAGAAGAATCTCAACGGCCGATATATTCTGTTAAAGGAACAAAACAAGCCAAACTTCTTTTTGTAATCCCTGTTTCAATGAAGATCGAAACCAAGGTAAGTGCTGAATCTGGAGATGTTATTTCCGTAAAGAAACCTTGGTGGAGTTTTCTGACTAGATAATGAACAAACACTCCGCTTGCCACCTCAAATAACTGAGGGTTATTTTTGTTTAAAGTGTTCTTTAAGAAAAAAATAAGGAAAAGCAATGACGAAGATGATAGTGTGAAAATCCATAATTATTTGATGAAGTGAACGTCCTTAATTATAAAGGATAATTACCCTTAAAGTCAAAAATGTGTATAATACCTAATTATGGTTAAACGCAGAGGTAAAATGCCTAAATTGCCTAATTTTAAGCGAGGAAAAGTGATTGGCCAATTTGGCAATCAATTGTTTTTGGCAGTACTTATTTTGGCGGTCATTGTCTTCATTTACGCTTCTCTTGCCGAAAATGAGACAAAAACGGAGACCATTCCTTTGTCTCAAGTGGCTCAATTGATCAATCAAGATCAAGTGACCAATATTTCTATTCAGGGAGAAAAATTGCAAGTCACTCTGGCTGACAAAACAGTTAAGCAATCAAAAAAAGAAGTGGAAAGTTCGCTTTCTCAGTCTTTGGTTAATTACAACGTGTCAGCGACTAAACTGGAAAAAGTAATAATTGAAGTGAGTGATTCTTACGGTTTAAGTTTTTGGCTGGTGACCATTTTGCCAATATTAATTCCGATTATCTTCATTCTGATTCTTTTCTGGTTTATTTCGCGACAGGTTAAAGGGGCATCCATGCAGGCTTTTACCTTTGGTCAATCACGAGCCCGTTTAATTGACCCGAACGACACGGCTCAACGGGTGACCTTTAAAGATGTGGCTGGA